>DAINPX010000129.1:0-8090 GCA_036743235.1 Melioribacteraceae bacterium | reverse complement strand
GAAAATTTAGCGAAACCAAAAAGATGATGTTACTAAGATAACAGAATATTTTAATTGTGTTAAAAATAAGTAAGAAAGGTAGTATATTTTACAAAAGTTGTATATAATATACTACCTATTTTTATATAGGTTAATTTAAAGGTTAATTCCCTAAAGAATAAAATTATTTATTTTGAGTATTATGTTCTTTAATATTACAGGTATTTATTCCTAAAGGACAATATAAACCGCAACGACCGAACAGTCCGGTTAACAAAGGGATAATTCCGATTGCACCCCACCAACTATTAAAAATAATACCTAATAGAATTATAATAACTCCTAATATTATTCTTACTATTTTGTCAATTCCGCCAACATTCTTTTCCATAATTTATCTCCATTTTCTTTTAAAACAAATAAATTTGTTAAAAAGTTTTTTATTGAATAAAATAATTATTAAACGTAATTTTGTAATTAAAAGATACGGATGATTAATGCTTAATTATGTTTGGTTATTTTTAATATTGCTTGGAATTGGTTATGCCCTTGTTATAGATGTAAAGGATAATTACAGGGGAAAATATGATAAAAAATTAAGTTGCGAAATAATAGAAAGTTCAGGTTCGTATAAAATATATATTAGTGCTAAAAATTACAATAAGCAATTTGATGATAGAACCGAAAGTGAATTAACGTTTGATGTTAAAACTAAAATAGAGAAAAAATTTTCTAAGCAAAATATACTTGTAGTAAGTATTACCGAACTTCCAAAATCATTTCAAGTTTTGGCTGCGGCAAGCGGAAAAGAGAACGATATTACGGGTGAGTTATCTATTAACGGTCAAATTTCCGAACATCGTTATTCCGGTTATTTTCATCCGGAAAAGGTTTCGTTTGTTAAGATGAAAGAACTGACTTCATCGGCATTGAATTTTGCAAATACGGCTGTTGAAATAGTATTGGGTTTAATAGGAATAATGGCTTTATGGCTGGGAATTATGAAAATTGCCGAAGAAAGCGGCTTAATAAAACATTTATCTTTGTTGGCAAAACCCGTAATGAAGTATTTGTTTCCTACAGTACCGGCAGATCACCCGGCTATTGGTGCAATTATTATGAATTTATCGGCAACTTTTTTGGGTTTAGGCAATGCTGCTACACCTTTTGGTATTAAAGCTATGGAAGAGCTTAATACCTTGAACGATAAAAAGGATACTGCAACCGATGCCATGTGCATGTTTTTAGTCCTAAATACTGCCAGTTTTGCTTTAATGCCCGCAACGGCAATTGCATTAAGGGCTGCATTAGGAAGCAGTCAACCGGCAATAATAATAGGAACAACTATGTTCGGCTCGTTTTGTGCAACTTTATGCGGTGTGTTTTTGGTAAAACTTTTTCAAAATTTTCCGACTTCATTTAATGAGATAGCTTTTAGAATAAAAAACAGTTATAAAAAATTTATTGTTTTTTCATTTGTATTAATATTGTTATATCAGCTTTATTATTGGGGGGCAATCGGTTTTTTAAGTGCATATGTTAGCTTAGATATATTTAAGGTTGTTATACAAATTGTATCAATACTTGCCATTCCCATGTTAATTGCGGTTTTTGTTATTATCGGAGTTATTAAAAAAGTTAAGATTTACGAAACATTTATAGAAGGGGCTAAAGAAGGATTTAAAATTGCAATTACAATTATTCCTTATTTGGTTGCAATATTGGTAGCAATTGGCATTTTTAGAACCGGTGGAGCAATGGATGTTTTAATATATGTTTTAAAGCCTATAACTAATTTAATTGGTATGCCTCCGGAAGTAGTACCTATGGCATTAATGCGACCTCTTTCAGGTAGTGGTTCTTTAGGTATTTTGGCAGAGATTATGAAAACCTACGGTGCCGATTCGTTTATAGGAATTTTAGCTTCTACAATGTTTGGAAGTACGGAAACAACATTTTTTGTTTTAGCAGTATATTTTGGAGCTGTGAATATTAAGAAAACAAGGTATGCCTTAACTGCAGGGTTACTTTCTGACTTAGCCGGGTTTATAGCTGCAATATTTATTGTACGATTACTTTTTGCAATGTAACTTTTTATGTTTTATTTTTATATAATTTTTATTACATTAAAAAGTTGATAAAAAAAAGATAAAATAGTATGGGTGATATTACAAAACTGCGAGATGTTGCAGACCATTTGGCAGGAATAGGTAAGTACGAAAAAGCCTATTATATATATGACGAAGTTTATAATCAAATTTGGGCGGCAATAGGTACTGTAAATAACGGTATGAACGACTTTTCGCGTTCTTACTTAATTCATAATTTCCGTTCGACTATTGAGTTTAAAAATGTATTTTTATATAATGCAGTAAATACAGTTTTTATTAAATGGTTTGAACTTGATACCGAACAAACATTAAACGAATTTATTTTTACAATTTACGGTAAGTTGCAATGTATTAGCTATTCTAAAATGTTAGTTGGTGAATATACTCCGTTTAGTGTTTATAGCGATTTTTTGCTGTTGTACGGTATAATACTGCATGCACCCGATCAAAAATGGCTTTCGTTTGTTTTTGATTATATGTCTCCAATAGTTGATGATAATAAAGTTAAAAAATTAAGGACTAACTTTCCCGAACCAAAAGTAATTAAACATTTAATTGATTATGCCTCTTCAATAAAAGGAACCGATTGGTATTTCTTAAATTTATTAATGTTGGACTATTTGAATGAAATAGGAGAAATATCGTCTCCTTTATATCAAGGTGTAAAAACAGTTGTGGGAAGGTATTACTACGGGCAAAATAAACGTAAAAACTCATCAAGCGATTATAAATACGAACGTTACGAAAGACAAGAAAAATATGAATATAAATATGAACGTAACGACAACAAAAAGAGGATAGATAACGACGATTTTGACCCCGCCAACTCAAGTGAAGAAGAAAAAGCAAGATATTACGGAAAAGTGCTGGGATTAAAAGGAAAAATTACAAAAGCCGAAATAAGAGAACAATATTTACGAGCAATTGCAAAATATCACCCCGATAAAGTTAATAAAATGGGGGAAGAAATAATTGAATTGGCTGAAAGAAAAACCAAAGAAATAAACTCGGCATATTCTTGGCTTAAAGAAAAATATAATTTATAAGGGGGAACTATGAAAAGATTATTACCGTATGTAATTTTTTTTTCATTTAATTTAGTTTTATTTTCTCAAGTAAATAATAATACATACCCGGTTGTTTTAGATAATGATACACTTTTTACGGTAAGTAAAGGACTTGGGTCACTTAATCCTAATAAAAGAGCTGAACAGATTTCTCATAATTTAACACATTTATTAGATATTGCAGCCGATTATAATTCAATTGTTTTAGTTGATGACGGCATATTTGTTTCTATAGCTTACAAAGATTTTATTATACTCTCGGTTTCACCCTTAGATACTATAGATACCGGTAGTAATATGCATTTATTGGCAGAAGGGTATAAAAATAAAATTAAAATTGCAATTAAAAAAACATCCGAAAAATATTCTATTAGAAATACTCTGCTTTCAATGGTAAAATTTGCCGGAGTTATTATTATTGCCTTTTCTTTTTTTTGGTTAATTAAAATAACTTTTAGAAAAATTTACAAGTTTATTAATTCAACAAAGTTTAATTATACTTTAAAAATTAAAGACAAAACAATTTTAGACCCTGATATTATTAGCGGCTCGGTACTAATAATATTTAGATTAATTCGTTTAGTTGTTTCGTTAATTGTTTTATTCTATTTTATTACAATAAGTCTTTCGCTTTTTGCTTACACTAAGAATTTTGATATAAAAGTATATCTTAAATCGATATTTTATATTGTATTTGCATTTGCTTTATATATTTCTTTAATAAAACTTATTAATTCTTTCTTCAATTTAATGAAGGGGAAAATTGACGAATGGAAAACATCAATTGTTAAATCGGTAAATATTAAAAATATTCAATTTTTTTCGGAAGAAAGACTTGTAGAAATTACGGCTTTATCGGAAAGAGTTTTGCGTATAGGTTTTATATTTATTACCACATATTTATTTGTAGCTTTTGTTTTTAGTAATTTTGAATATACT
The DNA here is from genome assembly GCA_036743235.1 of Melioribacteraceae bacterium. Taxonomy (GTDB): domain Bacteria; phylum Bacteroidota; class Ignavibacteria; order Ignavibacteriales; family Melioribacteraceae; genus JAEXOD01. Next base: position 3,994 of record DAINPX010000129.1, on the reverse strand, counting down.
TCGGGTTGGACAGACAAATTATTGTTTTATTTGTGGAATCCCGTACAAAATTTAATAAATGCTTTTATTAATTATTTACCAAATATTTTTACCATTACCGTAATTGTGGTTTTTATTCATTATATAAACAAGTTGTTAAAGTTTATATTTGACGAAATTGGTAAAAAAACTATAACTTTTACAGGATTTTTACCGGAATGGTCTGAACCGACATATAAAATAGCTCGTTTTTTGTTTATTGTTTTTGGGGCAATTGTTATTTTTCCTTATTTACCCGGGAGCAATTCTCCGGTATTTCAAGGTTTTTCCGTGTTTTTAGGTATCCTTTTTTCGTTAGGTTCATCTTCGGCAATTAGTAATATTGTTGCCGGGGTAGTTATAACTTATATGAATCCATTTAAAATAGGCGACAGAGTAAAAATTGCCGAAACAACAGGAGATATTATTGAAAAATCGCTATTGGTTACACGAATAAGAACTACTAAAAACGTAAATATCACTATTCCAAATTCCATGATTTTAGGTAGTCATATAGTTAATTATAGTGCTTCGATAGAAAAAGGATTAATATTGCATACAACGGTTACAATAGGTTACGATGTACCTTGGGAAAAAGTGCATAAATTGCTAATTGATGCCGCATTAGAAACACCGGATATACTTACTAATCCAAATCCTTTTGTTTTACAAACAGGGTTAGAAGATTTTTATGTAAGTTACGAAATAAATGCATACACTCAAAAACCAAACCAGATGGCAAAAATTTATTCGGATTTATACAAAAATATTCAAAATAAGTTTAATGAAGCGGAGGTGGAAATTATGTCTCCGCATTATTCGGCGGTAAGGGATGGTAATAAAACCACAATACCGGATGATTATTTACCAAAAGATTATAAAACTCCGGGGTTTAATATTACAAACTTTTTAGATAATTTTAATAAATAGTATAAATTGATTAGCATATCAAATTATGGTAAAAATTATTATATTTACTATCTCGACTTAACTAATTAAATAAGAAGGATAATTATGGAAAACAGAGTATTTAATTTTAGTGCCGGTCCGGCGGTATTACCGGAAGAAGTTTTATTACAAGCACAAAAGGATTTTGTGTGTTATCCGGGTGCAGGTATGTCTGTAATGGAAATGAGCCATCGCGGAAAAGTTTATGACGGAATTATTAAAGCTGCAGAAAAGGATTTAAGAACCTTATTAAATATAGGCGATGATTATGCGGTTTTATTTTTACAAGGCGGTGCAACATTACAATTTTCAATGGTGCCTTTAAACTTAATGCCACCTGTAAATAAAGCAGATTATTTAGTTACGGGTGTTTGGTCTAAAAAAGCTGTTAAAGAAGCTAAAAGAGTTGGAACAGTAAATATTTCTGCAACTTCCGAAGCAGATAATTTTAACCATTTACCTGCCGAAAGCGAGTTTAAATTTGACCCCGAAGCTGCTTATGTGCATTTTACGTCAAATAACACTATTTACGGTACACAATTTAAAAAAGAACCGGAAGTGGGAAATGTTCCTTTAGTATGTGATGCATCGTCCGACTTTTTATATAAAATGTTGGATATAAACAAATACGGTGTAATTTACGCAGGTGCTCAAAAAAATATGGGTCCGGCAGGTGCTACGGTTGTAATTATTAAGAAATCGTTATTAGAACGCTCTTCTGATAGTTTACATACATATTTAAATTATAAAATTCATGCAGAAAACGAAAGCATGTATAATACCCCTTCAACATTTACTATTTACATTATGGGTCTTGTATTTAAATGGCTGTTAAATATGGGAGGCTTGGATGTAATGCATAAACGTAATATCGAAAAAGCGGGAATTTTATATAATTTTATGGATGAAAGTGATGGTTATTATAAAGGAACTGTTATTAATAAAGAGGATAGATCTTTAATGAACGTTACTTTTAGATTACCGAGCGAAGAATTAGAGAAAAAATTCCTTGCCGAATCAGCCGTAAAAGGATTTTCGGGATTAAAAGGTCACCGTTCAGTTGGCGGTATTAGAGCATCAATTTATAATGCTTTTCCAACCGAAGGGGTTGTTAAATTAGTTGAATTTATGAAAGAGTTTAAAGCAAACAACTAAGGTTTTAAGTATTCTTTTAATAGGGCTGTATTTGTAATAATTACAGCCCTATTATATTAACTTGTCCTCAATTATTATATATAGGAGTTGAATTTTACCCGTCAAAATATAATTTGACATATTTAGTCAATAAAAAAGAAATAAAGGATAGGATATGGCGGAATTTAATATTTTTAGGATTATTGCAGGTTTAAAAAATCGGTATCAAGAAGATTTTTTAATAAATAATTACATAGCAATCGGTTTTGGTTTTAAGTATAAAAATGATTATAAAAATAATATATCTAAACAAGAAATAGTTAAGTTTATTGAAACGAGGCATCCGAGTGCAAAAGCCGCTCAAATACGCATTTGGGCAGCTCAAGTTAATATGTTTATTAATGAAGCAAAAATAGGTGATTTGGTGCTAATGTATAATTTGCAATCTAAAAAATATATTGTTGGAACAATCAAATCGGATGCGTTTATTGATGAGAATAATGAACTTGCACTAAAAAGAATAGTTGAGTGGAAGTCTGAGAATGAGTGGATTACGAAAAATACACTTTCAATACAACTAATTAATTCACTCGGTGCAATCTTAACTCTTATGAAACTTATGCCCGACCAAATAAAAGAGATTATTGAAAAGTTAGAGAAAACGGCTGAGAAATCGAAAATTGAACTGGTTCAAGATGAAATAACGATTTCGTTATCGAAAACGGATATTGAGTCTGAAGCAAGAGAACGAGTTGCAGACAAAATTGATGAATTGGATCCATTACAATTCCAAGATTTAGTTGCAGGTTTATTACGCGCTATGGGATACAAAACTTTTATTAATGGAACAGGAGGACCTGATGGCGGTTTTGATATTATCGCTTCGAATGATAGTCTTATGCTTGGAGATCAACGAATAAAAGTTGAAGTAAAGCATCGTCAAAATACTCAAATGGGTGCAAGCGATATTCATCGACTTTTAGGAACTTTATCTGAAAGAGATAAGGGACTTTATATTTCGACAGGGGGTTACAAAAAATCTGCAAGAGATTTAGAGAAATCAAGTCAAAAACCGCTAACATTAATAGATAAGGAAAGGCTTATTGATCTGATAAGTGAATATTATGATAATTTTGATACTCAAACAAAAAACTTAATACCGCTAAAAAAAATATTTATTCCGGAATGATTAAAACAAGCGGAAGAATTGTTGTTAAACGAGTATTGGATTTTCAAATACCTTCTTTTGAGTATAAACCTTCGTTTATTTTTTTTGATAAGTTAAAGGACATCTACTCATCGGCAGTCTCCACCGTTACCGAACCTACAAAAACAATATTACCAAATTAAAAATTCCCTATTTCGTTGTTTTATTTGTACTTACCGGCAAATTCAGATTAAATAAATTGTAGGAGGAAAGAAGTGTTAGAATTTAGGATTATTATTAAACAAGAGATATAAATAACAAAAGTGTATTATGCTGCACTAGTTCTTGATTTTGATTAAAAAGTATATTATATTTTAACAAAAGTGTAAAACAATGCACTATTTAAGAGAATAATTATGAATCAAATTGCACAAACAATTAAAGAACGCCGTCAATTCCTTAATATAACCCAATCGGAATTAGTCGATATTGCCGGGATATCTGTTAGAAGTTTAAAGTCAATTGAACTTGGTAAAGCAAATCCTACCTTAAGTTTATTGGAAAAAATATTAGATACCTTAGGTTTAACAATTAAAATTAAGGTTAAATAATTAAAATTGTTAAGATAAAATAATTTGGATAATGATGAAAAAATTAATGTTGTTAATAGTAATTATGTTTTTATTTGGTGTTCAAATATTACCTCAAGATAGGCTTAAAGTACCTCCGGATTGGCTTATTGCCCCT
>DAINPX010000128.1:0-8120 GCA_036743235.1 Melioribacteraceae bacterium | reverse complement strand
CTTATGATCCATATTTATTAATTTTATACAAATAAAATTAAGGTTTATGGCTGATGATCTGTTCAAGTTGTAAAAAGCAAATTCCCGATAATTCCGTTTTTTGCCCTATATGCGGTTATACAATTAACGGTTCGGTAAATACAAGTAATTTTAAATCCGGTAAAACAAATTTTAGTTTTAACAATAATAGCTTAGGTGCAGGAAAAAAAAGTCCCATAATAGCCTTATTATTAAGTTTACTGGTTGTAGGCTTGGGGCAATTTTATTTGGGATATGTTAAAAAGGGATTTATTATGCTTGGGTTGGCAATATTTTTTTCATTGTTTTCGTTCGGTTTAGCTTGGTTTGCCGTTGCAATATGGAGCGCAGTGGATGCATATAGCACAGCCAAAAAGTTGTAATAAATGATAGGTATTTTACGCCCTGTTAAAAGTCAAATTTCAACCGAACTTAAAAATAAAGTTAATACGGTTCATTGTTCCGGTTGCGTGGCGGTTAAAGACGTAGGGGTTAGACCTTTATCGTTATTTTATATTTATGAAGCCGATTTTTTATTATACTTGTTTTTAGGCTTTAATAAACTGAATTATGGCAATAAAAATGTTTTTTGTACAGGATTTCCTATTGTTAAAAAGCCGATTTTAATTTTATCTGAATATGAAAAACAAGTATTGTTCTATTTTTCAGTAATTGCGGCTTATTCGTTTTTAGATGACAAAATTAGAGATGACAACAATTTAAAAGCTAAATATTTTATTAAACTTTATGAAAAATATTTTACTCCGGCTTATTTATTTTTAAATGACGAAAACAGACACATATATAATCCTAAAGAATTAAATAAAATTAATGAAAAAGCAGCTAAAACTATTGAAGATTTGGCAAATTTATATAAACCTTTAACTGCCAATTTGTACTTTAATGCACTAAAAAAATTAGGGATTAAGATATCGGATAATTTATTAAACGAAATTTGTAATTATATATCGGATATTCTTATATTTACCGACTCAATTGCCGATTATTATGAAGATAAAGCAGAAAATAATTTTAACCCAATAGCAAATGAAGAAGAATTAGAACTTACTTTTGAAAAACTTAAAAATATTATAAGCAAATTATCAATTTTAATTAGTGTAACCGTTAACCCATGGAAAAGTATTATGCAAAATATACTTAGCTACGGAATAATTAATTATATAAATAAAAGAAGGGAAAAATATGACAAGAGATGAGGCAATTAATATATTAAAACTTCAAACAAAAAATCCTACACAAGAGGAAATTATTGCGGCTTATAGAAAACTTTCCCGCAAATATCATCCGGATTTATATCAAAGTTCCGATGAGGCGGTAAAAGAAGTTATGCATGAAAAATTTATTCAAATTACTCAAGCAAAAGATTTTTTATTAAACAATCAGCAGTCTTCAAGTTATTCGTCATCTAACTATAGCCAAAGCACAAGCGGAAACTTTTCGGCGGAGGTATCACAATTTGAGGCTTATTTACAAAGGCGTCAATTTTATGAAGCTGAAAATATTATTAACTCCTTAATTGCAAAATACGGTGAAACATCATATTTGTTGGAATTGCGAATTAAACTTGCCAGTGAATCCGGCAACTATAACTTAGCTTATAGCGATATAAAAAAATTGGAAAGCATTGAACCTTCATTAGCTAATGATGCCGATTTTCAGCATTATAAAGCAATTATGGCTGCCCAAGCCGGCGATTATTATATAGCTATGGCTTCAATTGATAAAGCAATTAGTTTACTCGGTTCACCGGCACCCGAATATTTGGCAACAAAAGCACATATTTTAATTATGCAAGGTAGAACTAGCGAAGCCGACCAAATTATTTCGATTTTGGAACGTTATGACCCTAATCATCCATTAGTGCAACAAAGAAGACAAGTTTACAACGTAGGCGGAAGATATGTTGATAAAGGAAATGCCGCAACAAGTGCTTGTGCTGCATGTGCAATTTTAGAATGCTTATTTGACTGTTGTTAAAAATGGATAATTTTGCTTTACTTACTTTAGTTTTAATTTCTGTTTTTGACAGAGCCGGAATACCGGTCGCATTTATTTCGGGTGTTATTTTAATAGGAGATGATTCCGCAAATCGCTTTTTGTTCTATTTATTTGTTGGGTTTGCCGGATTGTTTGGCGATTTGTTAATGTATTTGTTGGGTATTTATTGGGGTAGTAAAAAACAACAAAATTATTTGACAAAAAATGCAGGATTGATTAGCTTGATAGTTGATAAAACATCTCTTATACTTGCCAATCCGCTTGTTTGGATTTACTGTTCTAAAATATTTAATTACATCAATCAGTTTATCCCAATATTGTTGGGGTTAAAAAAATATTCACCGGTTAAATTTACAATTAATTCGGCTATTGCCAATTTTTTGTGGTTCGGATTGTTTTATCTTATTTCATTCCCTTATTTATTTATTTTGGCAAAATACGGTAAAACGTTGGGAATTGTTTTGGGTGTTTTAGGTTTAGTAATTATTTACATTAGCATTAAAATCTACGAAAAGCGAAATATTGGAAAATACAAATATTAGTAATTAACTAAATATACAGGCATAAAATGGATAACAAAGTATTTAATGCATTGTGCAAAATACAAGAAGATGAAATTAATAGCTATTTAATTTATAAAAAGTTATCGGAAAAAGTAAAAGATGATAGTAATAAAAAAATATTATACAATATTGCCGAAAATGAAAAAGAACATTGGGAGAAGTTAAAAAAATATACAAATACAAATATAAAACCTAACAAGATAAAAGTGCTATTTTACACTTTGCTTGCACAGTTTTTAGGGCTTACGTTTTCCTTAAAATTAATGGAAAACGGAGAAAAAAAAGCCGAAGAAATATATAAACAAATTGGTGGGGTAATTCCCGAAATTGAACAGTTTATAACCGACGAAGAAACCCATGAAAAGGAATTATTAAATCTTATTAATGAAGAAAAATTGAATTATATGGGGTCGGTAGTGCTTGGTTTAAATGATGCATTGGTTGAACTGACAGGTGCTTTGGCGGGATTTACTTTAGCAATACAAAACAGTAAACTGATAGCTTTTTTAGGTTTAATAACAGGTATCTCCGCATCACTTTCCATGTCGGCAAGCGAATTTTTATCGCAAAGACAAGAAGATAACGGGCAAGATGCGGTAAAATCGAGCATTTATACAGGCACCGCTTACGTAATTACGGTAATATTGTTAGTAACTCCATTTTTCCTTTTTGAAAACTACTTAATTAATATTGCATTAACCATGACAATTGCAATTTTAATTATTTTATTTTTTAACTTTTATATTTCGGTAGCCAAAGAACTTCCGTTTAAATCTCGGTTTTTGGAAATGCTGTATATAAGTTTAGGAGTTGCATCAATCTCTTTTTTAATTGGTTATTTTGTTAGAGTTTACTTTAAATTAGATATTTAATAAAGGAATTTAATTTGAAAATAGGATTGGTTTTAAGCGGTGGCGGAGCAAAAGGTGCTTACGAAATAGGCGTTTGGAAAGCTTTGCGTAAATTAAAGCTGGATAAACATATTAGTGTTGTTTCCGGTACTTCTATTGGGGCATTAAATGCCGTACTGTTTGTAAACGGCGATTATGGGAAAGCGGAAAATATATGGAATAATTTAACGTTGGAGCAGATTAAAAAACCAACTTTAGAAAATCTTAATTTAAAACTTACTCCTTTTATCGAAAAATTAATGTTTCCTCAACTAAAAACCGCCGGAAGTTATATTAAATCGGCTGTTAATAAATATGTTTCTATAGGCGGTTTTTCGCAAGAAAGTTTAAAAAATATGATTGAAAGTTATATTAATTTTGAAAAAATATATTCATTTAAAGGTGTTTGTTACGTTTCGGTTTTTAATAATAAACTTAATAAACCGGAATACATCAAATTAAACACCCTTCCGGAAGAAAAAATAGTTAGGTATTTACTGGCAAGTACTGCTATGCCGGTAATTTTTGATAAAGTAGTTATAGATGGCAACGAGTATTATGACGGAGGAATTCCGTTTTTTGGAGCCAACACTCCTATCGCTCCGGTAATTAACGAAAAATGTGATATTATTATTGCAGTAACTACAAACCAATGGGGCGATTTTTGGGCAAAAGAAAAAAACGAATCAGATGCAAAAATTTATTGGGTTATTCCTCAAGAAGATTTGTGGAATTTTATTGATGGTACATTTGCTTTTAACCCCGAAGATATAAAACGAAGAATGAATCAGGGATATAAAGAAGGGATGAGAGTATTAAAAAACCTTAGTTTAGTACATGTTTAGATTATTTAAAATAAAATAAGTTGCTTCAAAATTTTATAATGAAAAAGGGAAATTTTAAAGCAACTTTAATTTATGTTTATTTAACTATTTTAGATATTTGTTTAAATTCCTCGGTACCGCAAACGTTTAACATTTCAAACAAAACCGATTCCGATAAAGTAACATCTATATTGTTGCGTGCCATTCTGCTTAATGCAATTTCGTAATCAAATTTACGTCTTGATGAAACGGCATCTGCGGCAACAATAATATTAAAACCGTTAACCGATAAATCTAATGCTGTTTGCGAAATACAAACATGCGACTCGATACCGGCAATAATAATGTTTTTAATCTCCGATTTTTTTAATTTAGCCATTAATTCAACAGAACCGGCACAACTAAAAGACATTTTTTGTATTGGAGTAATATCCTGCAATTCGTCTTTAATTTCTTTTACAGTAGCTCCCAAACCTTTTGGATACTGTTCGGTTAAAAATATCGGTAAGCCCAATACTTTGCAACCTTGAATAAGTTTTACGGCATTAGAAACAAACCGCTGACTTTCGTTCATTGCAGGAACAATTTTTTCTTGTATATCGATAATTAAAAGAGCCGTATTAAGCTTTGTTAAAATAAGGGGATTTCTTTTTAGCATATTTATTCCTTAATAAAATTTTGACATTCCGTAAGTTCCGCAAGCATACATCATTAATAATAATGCCAGATCGGTTACTGCTTTGTTTTCATTTTTTTTTAGCACTACAAAATTATAAATTTCCGCAACAAATTCCATATTGTTTACAATTTTTTTTAATTCCGAAATTGAAATATTTCCGTGCCAAAATATAACTTTATCTATAATATATTTTGCATGTTTTTTTAAGAAATTTTGGAATGTTATAAAATCTATTGTTTCATCAGTAAGGGGGGTAGTGAAAATTGATAAGTCGTTATAATAATCTTCCCAATTAATTGCCAAATCCTTATTTTCGGCATACATTAAAATTTCGGCTTTTTTTGGTGTAAATGTTGCGTGTATTTTAGTTTTAAATTTTGGGGCAACAACATAACCGTCATAGCTATAAAAATCCGATTCTTCGTTATAATAAGCCCAATAATCTATAAGTTCATTAGTCTTTAATGTGTAAAAAACCTTACTTACACCGCTGTTTATTACTACATATTCCGATTTAGTATTATTTACTACAGTAATCCAATGTTTCCAATTATCAACACTTAAAATACAAGGATAATTGTTCTTTAGTTGTTCGTTTAATAATTTAATTGCTTTGGTTTTATTGTTTGTATTAAACGGCTTAAATTTAAAATTAAAAAAATTAGCCGCTCTTTCCAATCCAACCTCATCAACTCCGTCCCACCATCTTGCACCCGATTTTTCTATTATTAATCCATCACTAATAAATACGCCAAATATATTCATGGCATATTTTAATGAAAACGGACCGCATGTATAATCGTTTGGCTGGGGATAAAAACTCATATTTATTTCAATTTTTATTATATTTAATATATAAAAATTTTGTTAATTATAGACTAAATAAAATAAAAAATTATGAAAGTTGCAGTTGTTTTTAATGAACCTTATAAAGAATTAATAGACCCTTATGCAATTAAATGCACTCCTGAATTTTGCAATAACGATGTTTTTAAATTACGAGGCTGTGATATTATTGCGGAATATGAGTTGATTGCTAAAAACTTGCGTTTGTTTGGATATGATAGTTATATATTAAATATTTTAGATAATTTAGATGTTTTATTAAATGATTTAAACATTAACAAGCCGGATATAATATTTAATTTGATTGAAATTTATAAAGATAAAGCCGGTTTGGAGAAAAATTTTGCGTCTGTTTTTGAACTAATGAAAATTCCTTTTACCGGTGCAACATCCAAAAGTTTAGCTTTGTGTCAAAATAAATACCTCTCAAAACAAATATTATCGGAAAATAACATTTTAGTGCCAAGTTTTCAAAATGTAAATTCAATTAACAATAATTTTTTGTTAAAAGTGAATTTTCCTATTATAGTTAAGCCTGTTTCCGAAGATGGAAGCATAGGCATTGATGATGACAGTGTAATAAACGATTACGATAACTTAATTACAAAAATTAGCGAACTGCATAATAGGTTTAAACAACCGGTAATAATTGAAGAATTTATTGACGGAAGAGAAATAAATGTAAGTTTACTTGAAATAGATGAAATTGTTGTCTTGCCTATTAGTGAAATTGATTTTAGTAATATGCCCTCTAATTACAATAAAATTGTTGGGTTTAATGCAAAATGGAATTCCGAGCATGAATGTTACAAAAAAACTATTCCTGTATGCCCCGCAAATCTTATACCCGAGATAGAAGTCAAAGCAAAAGAAATTGCAATAAAATGTTTTAGTGTTTTGAATTGTAGAGGTTATGCGCGGGTAGATATGCGAATTGATAAAAACGGTAATATATTTGTTTTGGAAGTAAACCCTAATCCCGATTTAAGTATTGATGCCGGGTTTTTTAGAGCAGCCAAAGTGCATGGTTATTCATATAATAAGTTATTGGAAATAATTGTAAAAAACGCAAAGACTAAAGCTTAAACGCTAAAGGTAAAAAGAAATTTGTTTATTTTTATTTTCTATATAAGTATATTAGTATTCTAAATTTATACAAAAAGATGAATTTTTAAACAGAAATAAAACAAGGAGATAACATGCCTGTAGTAAATTTTGAAAAATATTGCCAAATGTTAGAAAATGCAAAGAAAAACAAATTTGCATACCCTGCAATTAATGTAACCAGCGAAGCAACGGCAAATGCAGTTTTGGCAGCTTTAGCCGAAACAAAAAGTGACGGTATAATTCAAGTATCAACCGGCGGCGGTGAATTTGCCAGCGGTGCTTATGTTAAAGATATGGCTTTAGGTGCAATTTCTATTGCTAACCACGTACATTTAATGGCAGAAAAATACGATATTAATGTAGCATTACATACCGATCATTGTACACACGGAAAAATTGAAAAATTCTTACGCCCTTTACTTGAAGAATCAAAAAAACGTGTAGCCGCCGGAATGTTACCGCTATTTAATTCTCATATGTTTGACGGAAGCGAATTACCGCTTAAAGAAAACATGGATGTTGCGGTTGAATTATTAAAAGAATGTACTGCATTAGGAATTATTTTAGAAGTTGAAGCCGGAGTTGTTGGCGGTGAAGAAGACGGTGTTAATAACGAAGGAGCACCAAAAGACAAATTATATACTACTCCTGAAGATATGGTATATGTGTATGAAAGATTATCATCCGTACCGGGTGCAAAATATATGTTTGCGGCTACTTTCGGTAACGTTCACGGTGTTTATAAACCGGGTAACGTAAAATTAAAACCGGCAATTTTAAAACAAGGACAAGATGCAGTTATTGCAAAATACGGAAAAGAAGCAGAATTTTATTTAGTTTTCCACGGTGGTAGCGGTTCTTCTATTGAAGAAATTCATGAAACATTGGAATATGGCGTAATTAAAATGAACGTTGATACAGATACTCAATATGCATTTACTCGTCCAATTGTTGACCATATGTTAAAAAATTATGACGGTGTATTAAAAGTTGAAAGCGAAGTTGGTAATAAAAAACTATATGACCCAAGAAATTATTTAAAGAAAGCCGAAACAGGAATGAAAGAAAGAGTTAAACAAGCTGTTTACGATTTGCGTGCAGACGGTAAAACCTTAGGCGTATAATATTTTTTTAATTTATATTATTTAAGGCTGTCTTTTTAAGGCAGCCTTTT
>DAINPX010000127.1:0-8241 GCA_036743235.1 Melioribacteraceae bacterium | reverse complement strand
TCTTTTTCTTTAATTTTCATTATACTTTTTTCGTAATGGTTTAAACACTGCTAAAAAAACAACTGCTGCTATAAATAAAAATTGTACAATTGGAAAACTACTCTGTTCAATAATCTTCTCTTTTGTTAATATTAGTAAGTTATCAAACCTACCTGAATTAATTAAATTTAACATTATATAATCTTTGTAAAGCGAAAATAATTCAAATGGTGCTGTAATAATGGTAAAAATTAAAATTACAAATAGCCAACCTTCATTTTTTATCGATAATTTGGAAGTAATTACAAATAATACAACAAATACTACATATATAGGATAAGCAAAAATATTAAGCGTAAAAACTGACGAAATTGTTCTAAATATTGGCACAAAATCAACATTTTGAAAAACAGGTTTTAAATCCATTTCGGGTTCAAAAAACTGGTATATTAATAAATACTTTGAGATATATGAACCGCTCCATAAAACAAATGCTAATACGCAAATAAATAAAATAAACCTTGTTGTTTTAGTTAAATTTTCCATACATTTAAGTCCTAAATATTTAAGATTACAAAAATACAAAAAAAATATGAATATTGCTTCAATAGATATTGGAACAAACACAGTATTATTACTTATTGCCAAAGCAGATACTAATGATATATTAACCCTATTCTTAACCTATATAAAATGCCTAGATTGGGTAAAGATCTTACTAAGAATAAAATAATTTCTAAAGAAAAGATTGATTTATTAATCGATATATTATTACATTATAAAGAAATTTGCAATAAAAATGATTGTAAATTAATACTTCCTTTTGCAACCCAGGCTATGCGAAGTGCAGCTAATAGTAGCAAAATAATTGAACATGTTTACAATAAAACAGGATTAAAAATTGAAATAATTAGTGGTAATTTGGAGGCAAAACTTTCGTATTATGGCTCAATTTCTAATGTTTTAAAAAATGATTATTATATTGTTATTGATATAGGCGGCGGAAGTACCGAAATTATTTATGGCAACAAAGACGAGATATTATTTGCTAAAAGTTATAAAATTGGTGTAGTATCGTTAACCGAAGAATTTTTACAGGATAGTTATAATTATAAAAACTTAATAGCTACAGAAGAGTATATTAATTACAGTTTTGATATTCCGATTAAGGCTAATAATAATACTAGCATAATTGCAGTTGCAGGTACACCAACATCATTAAGTTGCATGTTACAAAACATTAAAAATTATAAAGATGAATATGTTGAAAATAAAATTATTACTATTGATGATTTGAATTCAATAATAAATAAGTTAATAATGCTAACTCCTAAAAAAATACTATTTGAATTCGGAGAAGTTCTAAAAGGAAGAGAAGATTTAATTTTATCAGGAGCATTAATACTAAAAAATGTATTGGCTAAATTAAATTCTTCTAATACAATAGTTAGCACAAGAGGATTAAGATATGGGATTATTCAAAACTATTTAACTAACGCTAAAAGGGAAAAACAAGAATAATATATTTATAAACAAATAGAGAATAAGCCCTAAAAAAATAGAAATAATTACCGATTTTGTTTGAATATAGTGAGCAAGGATAATTTGAAAAAGACCCCAAATTAACAAAATAGCATCTAAAGAAATTAATGCATATGCAATACTCGGCTTAATTAAAATCGGTGAAGGATTAAATACAAACCAGTGCACCCCAAAAACACCTAACTGAACAGGAAAAACGAAAAAAAGCGAGAACAATATAGCAGATTGACTAAAGACCAGTACTGCCAAATTATCCTTAAATCTTGTTTTAACTTTAAGCGATAAGTATATGTATTTTAATAAAAAAGCATAAATTATAAACACAATAGCAAAAGTAATTATTAATAACATCATATTAAATATTACATCTGAAGTTAAGTTTAAATTTGGATTAAAAAAATTTGTTAAAAGAAATGAATTAACAGTAAATTTAAAAGATACCAAAAATAATGTGAAAGCTAAAAAATTTTTATGATCCGAAAAGATGATATTTTGAAGTTGTTTTATCGGTGAATCAAACATATGCCAAAAAGTATTCCAAAAATCAATATTAAAAACCTTTTCACGTATATAAGCTTTACAATTGCTGCATACAAGTTGATAATATGGATTTTTAGCTTTACAATTTGGGCATTCAGAAAAATTTTGCATTTTAAAAATAAAATTTAATATTCAACATCTTATTATTAGTTATAATATCTTCACTTACTGTAAAATCAAACATTTGAGCATCAACATAAGCATCAACCATATTTAAAAAATAAGTTAATCCTATGTAAAACAAAAAAATATCTCTTTGGTCTCTATAAAAATCTCTTCTCTTTTTATAACCATTTATCAAACTACTGTTATTAATTAAAGCATTATTATATAAGTTACTATTATCTTTATAAAGTTTATTGTTATCAATCCACCCATAAATAAAATAGGCTGTTAAACCTGCAATTATGGGAGTCTTCCAATAAGATTCATTATAAATTTGTCCCCATCCTGGCAAAACGGCACTTCTTAAAACTGCACTCCAGGGTAACTTGGTCATAACAAACCCCGAATCACTATTTTGGACGTTTTTATTTATATTTTGTTCCGTTTGTGAAAAAAGAACATTTGAATAAATCACCAAAAACAGTAAAATACTAATAATTATTTTGGGAGATAATTTCAAATAAATCCAGTAATCTTTCAAGTTCGTCTTCCGAATAAAATTCAATTGTAATATTTCCCGTACCATCCTTTAGTTGCCTGCATTCAACTTTTGTACCTAATATATTTCTAAGTCGGTTTTCAAGATCTCTTGTAGATAATGTAGATAAATCTTTTCCTTTATCGGATTTTTCAATAATTATACTAGTTTGAGTTGAACCGTCCGAGAATTTTTTAACCATACTTTCTAATTTTCTGACCGATAAGTTTTGGTTAATTGTTTTTCCTAGAAATTCAATTTGTAATGCTTCAGAAGGTAATGATAATAATGCACGGGCATGGCCTCCAGATATTTCTTCCTTTGCAACACTTTCTTGAATTAAATTCGGTAATTTCAACAATCGCAAAAAATTAGTAATTGTAGTTCTATCCTTACCGACTCGCTTGGCAATTTCTTCTTGACTTAAATTACACTCTTCCAATAATTTTTTATATGCATGAGCTATTTCAATAGGATTTAATTTCTCTCTTTGAATGTTTTCTATTAAAGCTAATGCAATCATCGATTCTTTTGAATCGACAACAATAATATATGCAGGTATTTCTGTAAAACCGATTTCTTTACAAGCTCTTAATCTCCTTTCCCCGGAAATTAATTCATATTGTTTATCACCTGCCCTTCTAACTGTAATCGGCTGAATCAACCCGTTTTCTAAAATAGATTTTTTTAATTCATCCAACGCCTCAGGTAAAAAATTTACACGTGGTTGATACGGATTTGGTAAAATGTTAAATATTGGAATTTTGACCAAAATATCAAAAGAATTTCCGTCATCAGCACTTATTTGTTCCGCAGATTTAATAGTCTCAATTTCTCCTGAAATGTCATTAACATTTGTTTTAATCAATGCATCTAATCCGCGTCCTAATCCTGGTTTAAATTTACTCATCAATTAACTCTTAATATTATTCTGGATAATTTCTGTTGCTAAAGAAATATAATTCTGTGCACCAATTGATAACGAATCGTATAATAATACCGGTTTTGCATGGCTTGGTGCTTCTGAAATTCTTACATTTCTTTGTATCACAGTCTTAAATACTTTATTACCAAAAAATCTTTTTACTTCTTCATAAACTTGATTTGATAATCTGACACGTTTATCATACATGGTTAATAAAACCCCCTCAATAGCTAAATTGGGGTTTAAACTCTTTTTTACTAAGTTAATAGTATTTAATAACTGGCCTAAACCTTCTAAGGCAAAGTACTCACATTGAACCGGAATTAAAACAGAATCTGCACTTGTAAATGCATTAAGTGTTAAAAGACTTAATGATGGAGGGCAATCAATCAATATGAAATCATAATCCTTCTTCAGTTTATTAAAAGACTCTTTTAATAAATTTTCTCTGTTTTCAACAGAAACCATTTCAACTTCTGCTCCTACCAAGTTTATATGAGACGGGAGTATTTCTAAATTTGGCATCGATGTTTTAACAATTGCTTCATTTATATCATTTAAACCTAATAAAACTTCATATACGGATAACTCATAGGGTTCTGCTCCTATTCCGCTTGTAGAATTTGCTTGAGGGTCAATATCAATTATTAAAATATTTTTTTCGGCTGCCGCCAAAGATGCAGCCAAATTAATAGCGGTAGAGGTTTTACCAACACCACCTTTCTGATTTGCTATAGCAATTATTTTACTCATTTTTTTATATAACTAAATAGTTATCTCTTCTCCGTATTCTAATACTTTACATATTTTATTTAATGATTCAACTTTTTCTTTAAAAATAAACGGGTCTGCTTTTATTACCGGATATGTATTATAATGCATTGGGATGGAAACCTCTGGATTAACAAATTCTACAGCTTTTACAGCATCTTCAATTCCCATAGTATAATTATCACCTATCGGTAAAAGCAAATAGTCAATTTTATTCAATTCACCTATTAATTTCATGTCATAAAATAATCCGGTATCCCCGGTATGATAAATGCACTTATCATCAGCAAAAACTAAAATACCCGCCGGTTGACCTCCGTAATGTCCATCAGGAGTTAACGAACCATGTTGAGCAATAGTTAATTTAACTTTTCCAAAATCAAATTTAAAACTGCCTCCAATGTGCATATTATGAGCTTTAAAACCTTTAGATATGCAATAGTTTGCAATTTCATCATTACTAATAAAAGTAGAATTACACCTTCTCGCAATTTTAAATGCATCTCCTAAATGATCGCCGTGACCATGAGTAATAATAATATAATCGGCAGTTACTTCATCAGATTTAACCGGTGAAGTTGGATTTCCGTCTAAAAAAGGATCGATTAATATTTTAAAACCGGCTTTGGTTGTAATCTGAAAGGCTGAATGCGAAAAATATCTTAATTTCATTTTAACCTCTGTTTAGTAATTAAAAACTTTTTTGTTAATTTACTTGATATAAAATCATTTAAGTAGTTAATTAAATTTGCGTTAAATTCTGTTTTTTTATTTTCCATCTCAACATGCAAATCATTCGGAATTACAATTCCGTAGGTTTCTTCAAAATAATCAAGTTTTTCTTTCATTACGTCCAAATCCCTTATCTCACCCAGTTTATCCTGCAATAATTCTAATGATTTATAAAACTTTAAGTAAGATTTCTTAGGATAGCATTTATAAAACAATTCTAACGAGTATCTTAATCTTCTAACAGCAATTCGTAAATCGTGTAAAGCATCAATCGATTGTTCGTCCAAAAATTCATAAATTAATTTAATTAATATTTGTAATTTGTTATTAGTTATAATCTTAGAAGCATCTTCAAAGCTTAAATTTTTCCTCAACCCTTTAATAATTTGTATTTTTTTTATTCCTTTCATATAAACATGCTATTATAATTTTAATAAAACCAAATATTGAATCAATATTCCTAATTTTACTATCGTCTTTATCACTATATAATGTAGTTATAGGAATAAAACCAATACTTAACTTATTAAATGCTACTTTTAATAATAATTCAGTTTCTGCTTCAAAACCATAACTTTTAATTACAATATTATCAAATAATTTTGTATTAATCAATCTATATCCACTCTGGCTATCCAAAATATTTTGACCGGTTAAAATACTCAAAATTTTTGAAGAAAAAAAATTGCTTAGCCTACGGGCAACTGGCATATTTTTAGCTCTAAGATTTCTTTTTCCTATAACTAAATCATACTTAGTGCATTCTTTTATAAAATAAGGGATAAAACTCGGATCATGTTGTAAGTCGCCATCAAGACAAATCACAAAATCAATATTTTTTTTCTTTGCTTCATCTATACCTGTTTTTAATGCTTTACCTTTTCCTAAATTAGTGTTATGGTGTAAAAGTATAATATTTTGTAAATTAAAACTATTATTTAAATAATTATCAGTTGACCCGTCATCAACACAAATTACTAAATCAACAAATTTAATTGTCTTTTTAATAACTTTGTCAATTTTTCCTGCTTCATTATAAAATGGTATTACGGCAGCAAATTTAAAATTTTGTTCAATCAAAAATGCTCTTCCATCCTTTTTCTTTGGTTAAGCTTAAACTATTAATTAAATAGTTTCTAAGGGTATCTTTTGATAGTCCTCTTTTAAGATTTCCTGATTCTGCAACTGAAATAGTTCCGGTCTCTTCGGAAACTATTATACTAATAACATCGGCAATTTCTGAAATACCTACACCAGCTCTATGTCTCATCCCCAAATTTATTCCATCAATTGAAGTGTTATTTGTTAAAGGTAAAGTACACTTTGCAGCCTCTACAATTCCATCTCTAACTATAACCGCACCGTCATGCATTGGTGACCTTGGATAAAAAATACTTCTTAATAACAATTTATCTAATTTAGCATTTAATAAAGTTCCGGTTTCAACAACTCCTCTTATTCCCACAGATTTAACAACAACAATTAATGCACCATGTTGATTTTTAGCCATTTCAAAGGAGGCTTCGGTTAAAATATTAGCGACTTCCACATCCGGCTGCTTTGCAAATCTCTGTAATAACGGATATCTTCCTAACATTACCAATACTCTTCGTATTTCAGGCTGAAATAATACAATAAAAGCAATTACCCATATATCAGTAATTAATTTTAGTAACCACCCTAAAGCTTTAAAATTAGCTGCTTGAGCAATAAAAGATAATAATAGAACAAGAATTAATCCAAAAAATATTTGTTGTGCAATCGTTCCTTTTATAAAATTATATAATTTATAAATTATTAGAGTTACAAGAACTATATCAAGTAAATCTAAAATAGTAAAAGATAAGAAACCTATTTTAATTATTTCTACCATTGACTATAATGTTTATAATTGTTTGTAAGTTGTTTTAATTTATAGCAATTTTCATAATTATGGGTTCTAATAAAACTTGCTCCGTTATTAACGGCAAGTGTTTCCATAATTATTGTTTCAATATCTCGTTTTTTTACATCTGCTCCTGTAGTAATTCCTAAAAATTGCTTTCGGGATAACCCAATCAAAATTGGATATCCTAATATTAGAAACTCATCAAGTCTATTTAATATCTCAAAATTATCTTCTAATCTTTTACCAAATCCTATACCGGGATCCAAAATTATGTTATTAATTCCATTATTTTTTAATATTGAGATTTTTTCTTCAAAGAATTGTACAATTTCAAGAACCGGATCATCATAAACCGGATTTATTTGCATATTTAATGGAATACCTTTCATGTGCATCAATACGTAAACAGGTTTGTAAGTATTAAGAACTTCTAACATTTTAACATCATAGTTAAATGCACTAATATCATTTACTATTTTTACTCCGTTTCTAATAGCACATTCGGCAACTTTAGATTTTTTAGTATCAATGGAGATTATTGTATCCGGATATTCGGATAATATTTTATTTATAATTGGTATCGTTCTATTAATTTCTTCTTCTTCGTTAATTTCATAAGTTCCCGGTCTGGAAGACTCTCCACCTATATCAATTATATCAACACCATATTTTATCATTAATTCAGCTTGAATAAATGCAGATTCCGGATCAAAAAAACTTCCTCCATCAGAAAATGAATCAGGAGTAATATTTAGAATACCTAATATTTTAAAATCCTCAAAATTATTGTTTAATAGTCTCAACGTATTATTTAATATTGATAGATTATTACATTTTTTAAAATAATTAAATAAATAATTATAAATTAAATAATTATCAAGTTTTAGTTCTTCCATAATACTAATAGCTTCATTATATCCATCACAAAAAATAAATACTTCATTGTTTGTTTTAAATAATTGATCACTATAGGTAGCACTAATAAATTTTATATTGGCTTTTAACGTAATTAAATACGTAAATTTTTTTAATAAATCTTCCGAAAATACTGTGGAATATTTTTGGCTTAATCTTTTAATATTAACTTTATTATTTAGATTAAATACATGAACATTCAATATTATTATCCATTTTACTTATGCCAATATATCTTATTTAATTTTAACAAGTTATAAAGATTAATTAATAGTTTTTCTATAACGTATTTTACCAGATATTAAT
>DAINPX010000126.1:0-8292 GCA_036743235.1 Melioribacteraceae bacterium | reverse complement strand
TCTAAATTTTTAGGGCTTGTAGCTCAGTCGGTTAGAGCATCTGACTCATAATCAGAGGGTCCGCGGTTCGATTCCGTGCAGGCCCACTAAAAATTAAAATCCCGCCAATTACAGCGGGATTTTTTTATTTTAAACCTAACTTTTCTATCTTCTTAAAAATCAACTCCGATGTTTTCTTATCGGAGTTCTCAATCATTCAAAATTAAGAATTGAGAATTCAAAATTGCTCTTATCTCTTCCCTCTAAACTTAGTTCCGGCTTCATTTAAATTCTTTATATATTTATCGGGATTTTTAGCAAATTTTGTATCGCAACCGGCACAACAAAAACCCCATAATTTACCGTCATAATAATAAGTGGGAGCTGTATCGCTGATAGGATTTCCCATTACAGGACAAATTTTGTTCCATGGAGTTTTAGGTTTGTTAACTTCTTCAACGCTTAGCGAATCACAATTTACGGTATCCGAAATACTGGGGCAGCACGATTTTACTTCCGTGCTATCTTGGGCATAATTTATACTTGTTAAAATTACTACAACCGCAAATATATATATTATCTTTTTCATTTTCATTTTCCTTTTTTTTATTATAAAATTCACTCCGATGTTTTTATCGGAGTTTTCGATAATTCAAAATTGTTTGTTCAACACTTAACCTTCCGCCTTGTGGTTATAGACCATTCAAAATTCAGAATTCAACATTCAAAATTAATTAACGCTTATCCTAATTCCTGCGTAAAACTTTCTTCCGTCAATAGGTCCATAAATTAAAGATGAATCAAAATAATCACCAAACGGATTTCCCGCATCAATAATAGGATTTGATTGTTTGTAATTAGTTAAATTTTCTCCGCCTACATAAAACTCAAAATAATCGATCTTTTTAGTAATTTGGGCATTAATATTTAAGAAAGACTTAAATGTTTCAGGTTTACGAAATTGTTCGGGGTTAGATTGTGTAGAAGGAATTCTTCCGGGTCCGTTTACTAAAAACGAAGCGTCAAATAACCAATCTTCATCTTTTGTAGCATAAGATAAAGTTAATAAAACCTTATATCGGCTTAACAAAGGTTTCTCTTTTACATTATTACCAATTTGCATTTTTACGTCAGTATATCTGTATGCAGTATTAATTTGCAAACGGGGAAATAACTCATAACTTAGCTCAACTTGATATGTATTGGAGTATGAATTGCCGTTTAATTCATAAAACATTACTTTGTTAATATCCGTATCTAAATCTACAATTGTTTGTTTAATGAAATTAATATGATAATAATCGGCAGTAACCATTAAATCTCTTTCGGCAATAGTAAAATATTGGGTTAAATTAAATCCGTAATTTACCGATTCTTCGTAGCTGGGTTTACCGATAATTTCAAATGTACGAGAGCTTGGTAAGAAGTTAGTATTATCGGCAATTATGTTTACGGTTCTAAAACCTTTGCCTACTGAAGCTCGTAAAGTTGTATTATCTGTAATATCCAATTTTGCATGAGCACGGGGTGTAAAAAACGTACCGTATAAATTATGGAAATCTACACGGGCACCGGGTACAAATGTAAATATCGAATTTGGCATAAAATTATATTCAACAAAAATTCCGGGTATTGATTCTTCTCTAATGTTATTTAATAAATTAAGGTTTTCATCTAATTTACTGTAGCTAAAACTACTGCCTAATATAAAATGATGAATTTCATCCTCTGTTTCTGTTTCAAAAATTAATTTGGCATTTAATGTGTTTTGTTTTGCATTATAAATTGTATTGCCAAAATTCGACTTTTGTTCATGAAATTGACCACTAATAATTGTACCTAAGCTTGTATAAGGTTCTTGATTAAATATATATCCGTTTTTTGCGTAAAACATAAACCTATTAGATTCGATGTTAATTTTGTAAGGATTTACATGGACGTTCATTTGACCGGCTTCTCTCTTTTCGGTTAGCAAATTAAATCCAAAGTCCGATTCAAAATTTTCATGGTTATCATATTTCCATCTATTAAATATGTTGAACTGAGTAGTTTTTGGTTGATCGGTAAAATTATCTTTATTATCATCTTTTTTGACATTAAAATCGGAATGTACCAAAAGTAGTGTACTTAAATGCTCCGATAAATTAACTTTGTAGTTTGCATTAATATCGGTTTTAAGATGAGAGCTTTGGAAAATATTTAAATAATATTTTTCTTCATCAGTGGGTTTCTTAAAACCCATGTTAATTTGCCCGGAGATTGATTCATAACCATTTACAACCGAAGCCGAACCTTTTGAGATGCTAATTTCCGAAATCCAAGGACCCGGAATAAATCCTAATCCAAAGTTTTTTCCTAATCCGTTAAATAGCGGAATGTTTTCAAAAAGAATCTGTGAATATAGACCTGCAAGTCCTAACATCTGAATTTGTCTGGCACCAGTAACAGCGTCTTGATACTGAACATCAACAGTTGCATTTGTAGTAAAACTTTCACCTAAATTACAACATGCGGCTTTTACCAATTCTTTACTTGTTAACACTTCTTTATGAAGAGGGGAAATATTATCAACATATTTTGAAGTGCGAGCAGCAGTAACAACTATCTCGTTAAGCTCTCTATTTAAACTTAATATAACTTCAACCGTATCATCTTCGGCTTCAATTTCTAATTTTGCAGGTTTATAACCGATATAGCTAATTATTAAATGGGCATGATGACTTTTAGCTTTTGGAATAGAAAAACTGCCATCATTTTTTGTAGCTACTCCAACATTTGTCCCTTCCCAATAGACGTTGGCAGATGATAGTGGAATTTTATTCCCATTATTCTGCTCAAATACAAAACCTATTAAATTTTGCGAAAAAATAGTTGTACTTATAAATAATAAGTAAATAAAAACAAATTTAAAATACATATATACCTCATTAAAATTTTAATAATTCAAAAACCCATATATGGGATATTAAAGATTTTAACAGGATAAAAGGTCTATTTTAAACTCGTTTTTATTAATTATTAATTCTTTACCAAATTTTGGGGGTGGGATATTAAAACTTTCTTTTTCAAGATAATTAAATATCTCCAAATTATTGTAGAGTGATTTAGGTAAAATTTCTACAAATTCTAATTTGTTTAATTCAAAAGCTTGTTCAAAATTAAGGCTAATATCAGCTTTGGATATTAAAACTTCATCAGAACAACATGAAATTGAAATATTATTATGTGTTGTATTTACCGGATTTCCGCAACAATCGATTTCTTGTTCGTCTTTATGGTTACAATCCTTGCAAGACGAATAGAATGAAGTACCCGATTTTTCACAAATGTGAATATAAATCGGTATTCCTATTGTTGCCGTTAAAAAATTGGCAATTATTATAAATATGAAAAGTTTATTTAATTGTTTCAACTTGTTGTTTGGTTTTTATTACACTAATATAAGACATCTTGTCATAATAATCAATGTAAATATAAGTCTTCAATCTCAAAAATTTTATAAAATATGTTAAAAATATTTAGTAACTTAAAGGATATATAATTTTGAATATTAGGAGAAATATATGCGTAAATTGTTTTTGTTAATTTTTTCGCTAATTATTGGAGGAAAAATTATATCTCAAGAAATTAAAGATATTATTGCACCTATAAATGCTTATGCAGGTGTTCAAGATTCTTTAATTATAGATGATTTGTTTTATCATCCCAATTATAACTTTAAAATATTGCCAAATAAAAATATTGTTGCTAAAATTGACAGAAATAAACGTTTACTATATATTAAACCGGTGAAATCATTCAGCGGAGCCGATTTATTAAAATTTGAATGTAATAATAAGGTTTACTCGGTTATTGTAATAAGTAGATTAAAATATCCTTATACTTTTAAGTTTAAGCCTTTAACAACACCAAAACATATTTCGGTATTCGGTAATTTTAACAGTTGGAATAGAAGCGATTTATATTTAGTTAAAGATACGGACGGGTATTATTCTTACACATTTAGTTTTGATCCGGGTCGATATGAATACAAATTTTATGTTGACGGAAACGAATTTTTAGACCAAATTAACAAAGATTCAATTGCTAACGGAATAGGCGGATTTAATTCTTCGTTAATAGTTAGAGATGCTCAAGATAATTCATCATACTTGTATGTAGGTTCTAAAAAAGATACAAAAGACTATTTTGAGTTGGAATTTTTATATGATAAGGCAGAGTTAAAAGGAAAAATAACCACCAAAAACGTATTGGCTTTATTAGATAATTTTGAGCTTAAAAACGAAATCTTAGTTAAAGATAATAAAATAAAATTAAAATTAAAAAAAACTGATTTGCAAGGGGACAAGAGAATTAGAATAATGGTTAATAACGGTAATAAATTAAGCAACATGCAAACCGTTTTATTATATAACGGAAATGTGCGAGATTTGAATAGTCCGTTTAATTGGTATGACGGTATAATTTACTCGTTGTTAACAGATAGATTTAACAATGGCAACCCGCAAAATGATAATCCGATAATTAACGATTCTTTATTTTTACCGGCAAATTACCAAGGGGGGGATTTTAAGGGGATTATTAATAAACTAAACGAAGGTTATTTTACAAAACTTGGTGTTAATACAATTTGGATATCGCCTGTTTACGACAATCCAAATGTTCCATATCGAGAGTACCCTGCACCGCATAGATGGTATTCGGGATATCATGGTTACTGGCCTATTAGCGATACAAGGGTTGAAGAGCATTTCGGCACAATGGACGAATTGAAAGAATTAATAAAAATTGCCCATAAAAATGGTATAAAAGTATTATTGGATTTTGTATCAAACCATACACATATAGACCACGCTAACTTTAAAAATCATCCAGAGTGGTACGGAAAATTGGAATTACCTGACGGACGCCTAAATCTTCGTTTTTGGGATGAATACAGACTTACCACATGGTTTGAACCTTATCTGCCATCATATGATTATTTAGGTTCAAAAGAAGCTTTAGAGCATGTTGCAGAAAATGCAGTATGGTGGTTAAAGGAGACAGGTGCAGACGGTTTTAGACATGATGCGGTAAAACATGTACCAAACGAATTTTGGCGCGAATTAACTAAAAAGTTAAAAACGGAACTTGAACCTGAAAGAGGAATAATGACTTACCAAATAGGAGAAACTTTTGGTTCTTACGGGTTAATAAGTTCGTATGTAAATAACGGACAGTTGAGTTCGCAATTTAATTTTAACTTGTTTGATACTACTATTCCCGTTTTTATAGATCCTAAGGTTTCTTTCAGTGTTTTGGCAAGCGAATTAAAGCAGACAGAAAGAGTGTACGGAAATCCACATTATATGGGCAATATAATGGATAGTCACGATAAAGTAAGATTTATGAGTTATGCAGATAAAGATATAATTCCTGGAGGTGAAAATTTAGGCTCGGAGATGGGCTGGAAAAATCCACCGGTGGTTAATAATCCCGAAAGTTATAAATATCCGGCATTGTATTATGCATTTATGAATACAATACCCGGTTTGCCGGTAATATATTATGGCTCGGAATGGGGTATGACTGGTGCTAGCGACCCCGATAACCGAAGGATGATGAAGTTTGAAGACTCTTTAGATAAATATCAGAAAGAACTTTTAGAAACAACTCGTAAAGTTGTTAATATTCGCAAAAATTCAACCGCATTAAAATATGGAGATCTGATTCCGGTTTTGGTTGAACATGACGTATTTGCTTATTTAAGAACAGACTTTAACGAAAAATACTTAGTTGTTCTTAACAAATCGTCAGAGGTAAAGGAAGTAAGCATAAAAATTCCTAATTATATAAATTGTAATGAAGGTAAAGATTTAGTTAATAATAAAATATTTAAATTAAGTAATAATGGGTTTGATATTAAGCTTGATAGAAAAGGTTTTGCGATAATTAAGTTAAATTAATATTTTTATAATAAAAAAATATTTATTATCTTAAAAAGTTTGAATTTAAAATCAAGTTAAAAAAATATTATTAAATCGTTAAATAATGTAAAAATACTTGATAAAGTGTTAATAAGTATGAATATTTGAGAATATAATTTTTTTTCTAAATACATATCAATCAACAAATCGGAGAAGAGCATGAAAACTGCTTCTTTATCTTTTTTAACACTTGTTTTATTAGCATTGTTGAGTTTTTCAACTATGCAAGTTTATGCGCAAGGTGTTACCACAGCTGCGTTAAACGGAGTAGTAACTGATGAAAACGGCAGTGTTTTACCTGCTGCAAACGTTATTGCAGTTCACTTACCAACCGGTACGCAATATGGTATTACCACTCGTACAGACGGTAAATATAACTTATACGGTTTAAGAACCGGTGGTCCATACGAAATAACAGTTTCTTTCGTTGGTTACACTTCAAAAACCGTAGAAGAAGTTTACTTAGCATTGGGTCAAAATTTAAGAATTGACTTTGTGTTAAGCGAAAAAGCACTTCAATTAGGTGAAATTTCTGTTACTGCAGAAAAAAATTCAATTATGAGTGAAGGTCGTACAGGATCTTCTCAAAATATTTCGTTAAAACAAATTGAAGAAATTCCTACAGTATCAAGAAACTTCCAGTCTTTTGCTAAACTTTCGCCATTGTTTTCGGGAACAAACTTGCAAGCAGCCGGAAGAAGCAACAGATACAATAATATTCAGATAGACGGTACACAGTACAATGACTTATTTGGATTAGGAAGTTCAGGAACACCGGGCGGTCAAACGGGATCAAACCCGATAAGTTTGGATGCTATTGAAGAATTTCAAGTAGTTATTGCTCCTTACGATGTTCGTCAAAGCGGTTTTACTGGCGGCGGTATTAATGCTATTACTCGTGGCGGAACAAACAAATATTCCGGTTCTGCTTATTTTTACGGAAGAAATCAAGACATGATGGGTAAAAGCCCAAGTGAAGACGAAGCTTTACGTAAAAAAATGGATAAATTTAGCGAATATCAATACGGTTTCCGTGTTGGTGGTCCTATTATGAAAGACAAATTATTTTTCTTTGTTAACGGTGAATTAACTCAAGATACTCGCCCTTCTCAAAACTTGTCGATGACTCAAGGTACAAATATTGCAAAAAATACTGCTTTGGCAGATTCTATGCGTAAAATATTAGTATCTAAAGGTTTTGATCCGGGTTCATACGGCTCATTTGATATAGAAAGACCAAGTACAAAATTATTCACTCGTTTCGATTATAACTTATCAAACGAACATAAATTTACATTGCGCTACAACTTTGTTGATTCTTACCAAGATATTTTAGGTAATAGAAGTTCATCAAATGCTATGAGTTTTGATTCTTATGCATATAGAATTAAAAATAAAACTCACTCTTTAGTTGCTCAGGTTAACAGCAATTTTGGTAATGCAATGTCAAACGAATTGATTATTGGTTTTACAAGCATTCGTGATAGAAGAAGCGGTGTAGGTGCAGCTTCTCCGGAACTTAAAGTATTGGAAAGCGGCTTATCTATGAGTGCAGGTGTTGACCAATATTCATCAGCTAACGAATTAGACCAAGATATTCTTGAAATTACGGATAACTTTACTTATTTGTTAGGTAGCCACGTATTTACATTCGGTACACATAACGAATTCTTCTCTTTCCGTAATTTATTTATCGGTGCATTCCACGGATATTATGAATTTAAAAACTTAGTTGATTTACAAAACGATAAAATATCTTTTTATTCTCACAAATATTCAAGAACAAACGATCCTAACCAAGCTGCAGAATTTAAAGTAAGCCAATTAGGATTTTATGTTCAGGATGAATGGTCTGTAATGCCACAGTTAAAAGTAACTATCGGCGCTCGTATCGATATACCTTTTATACCTGATGGACCTGCCAAAAACGATTCGGTTTCAAAATATTTACCAAACTTTAAAACAGATGAAGTACCAAGTGGTAATGTTTTATTTAGCCCGCGTTTAGGATTTAACTATGACGTATTTGGAGATAGAACTACTCAAGTACGTGGTGGTGTTGGTTTATTTACAGGTCGTATTCCCTATGTTTGGATTTCTAACGCTTACACAAATAGCGGTATGTTATATGCCGAAGTTAGAAATGCATCATCTTCAAGTTACCCCGGTTTTAGTTTAAACCCATATCAACAATGGTTACCGGGAGATCCGGGAACAGGTAGTCCGAGAGTTCAATCGGAAATTAACTTAACAGATACAGATTTTAAAATGCCACAAATATTAAGATATAATGCTTCCGTTGACCAACAATTACCGTTTGGATTTATAGGAACAGTTGAATTTGTGT
>DAINPX010000125.1:0-8307 GCA_036743235.1 Melioribacteraceae bacterium | reverse complement strand
ACACTTGCAAAGAAATAATCTTTCTTTCAAAAAACGAAGCTATAAATACGGACAAGAATATAACCGATAATAAATATAACAAAGTAATAAATGCCAATAAATTAATATTGCCGGCTAAGTTTAACTTGAACAACTTAAAATTTACCGAATAGAAGAAAAATGAATAAGCCGCAAATAAAAAGAAATAAAACGATGTTTTACCAAATAAAGCAATTAAAGGTCTGTTGCCTGCCGTTGTAAAAAGCTCTTTTAATGTTTTTTCTTCTCTTTCTTTAGCAATACTTTCTGCTAAACCAATTAATAAAGTTTGGTGTATAATTAATGCCAATAAACCGGGTAACATAAAATCGCCGTAACTTTCGGTAGTATTATATAAAGGTCGCATGTCTAACCTAACCGGGTCAACCAACTCGTTTGATTGTTCAACGCTATATCCTTGGTTTTTATAAAATTCTTTTCTATACTCTATCGCTTTATTTAATATTACTTCGGTTATTGATTTATTTATATCGTTAGAAACCAAAAAGCGGGTTGTATTTAAAAATACTTTTATTTTCGTTCCTTTCATTTGTTTAATATCGGCTTCAAAACCCTTTGGAATAATTATAAAACTTTGCACATCATTCCTTTCCAATAGTTCTTTCCCTTCTTCGTAATTAACCGTTTTATAAACAATATTTATCATTTGATGTGCATTTAAATCGGTAATTAATTTTTGAGAAGCTATTGTATTGTCATAGTCTAAAATTGCAACGGGTAATTTATTTTCTACTTTGTTAATATAAACGGTTGAGTAAAAAAAAGCATAAAATAACGGAGCCATTAATATAACCGAAATTATATTTACGTCATGCGTAATTACTAATATTTCTCTTTTTACCGCTTTATATATATATTTTAGTTTTTGCATAAATTATCCGTTTTGTTTACTTAATTCAACTTTAATATGATGCTTTAACGATACTATTATTACAATAAGCGATATAACAATAAAGAGCGTCAATTTCCATACAAACCCCATGGCATAACTTAACGGAGTACCCATTTGATAAATCATTAAATATCCGTATAAAAAATGAGTAAACGGAATAATGGAAGCAAATATATTGTGTAATAACGGCATTGAGGTTAAGGGAAAAGTAAATCCGCTAAATAAAAATGCGGGGGTATTGATAAATAAAGCCAATTCGGTTGCAAACATCTGGTCATGAAATAATGATGAAATCATAAAAGCCATAAAAAATGATGCGAGTATAAAAACTAAAAACAGAAGTAATAAGTTAAATGTGGTTCCGGCAATTGTGAGATTAAATATGGGGAAAATAACTCCTATTATAGATACGGCAGTAATAAAATGGAAAACAACGTGCGGAAGAGACTTACCTATAATAATAGTAAATATATTACTATTTGCTATAGAAATTAATTCGCCAAATGTATTGTGTACAAATTCCGAACTGATAACTAAAACTCCACTTAACATAATAATCATTTGAAGCATGCACGCCAATAAACCCGGCACTAAATAGTTTAAATAACTGTAATTTGGATTGTAAAGCGACTTTGTTTCTACTTTTATCGGCTGCATTATATTGTAAGCTTTTTCGGGGTGCATTCCTTTAGTTTTTAATTTTTTTAATAAAACACCACCGGATACCGATTTAATTACTGTCATCGCATCTTTATAAATTAAATTACCGATTACCAAATTTGAAGTGTTTTTATAAATTGTTATAAAAACCGGTTTTCCCGTTTTAAGATTTTTTTCAGTATTATGGGGAATATAAATTGCGCCGTGTATTTTCCCTTTTCTAACATCACTTTTTACGTCTTCAATATCATAGTACTGATTTGCAACTTTAATATAAGAAGTTGCATCAATATACCTTGTTATTAATAGCGAAGTTTCGGAATTATCCATATCCAAAACTCCAATTGGCACATCATTTACTATCTCGTTTTTATATAATAAAGCAAAAAGCAAAAATAGAAATATGGGCAAAACAATAGATAATATAAAAAGAGTTTTACGCTCAATTATTCTATGATATTCTCTAATTGCAACTTTTATTAAAGGCGAATTGGTTTTCATTTATTAACACTATTGTTTGGGAATATTCAGTTTTACTGTCATACCTGGACGTAAATCTTTAATTATTTCTTTGCTTTTAAGATGAATTTCAAATGTCTTTAAATCAAAATCTCCTTTTTGGTTTGTCGGTCTCCAAGTAGCAAAATCTGCCATACTTGCTATATAAGTTACTTTAAATTCTGTTTCCATATTTTGCAGTGCAGGAATTACACCTTTAAAAGTTGCTCCTTTTTTAAAAGTGCTTAACATATCTTCCCTTACTTGTAATAAAATATACGATTCTTCGGGTCTAATAATTGTAAATAAAGGATAGCCGGAGGCAATCACTTCACCCGGATCGCTTATTCTATTAGCAATTTCACCATTAACAGGAGCTTTTATCTCTAATTCCTTATAGTAAGCCATAACTTCGTTATAACCGTTTTCGGCTTGATGATATAATGCCTCAAGTGCATCAATTTCTTCATAACGTGCACCTTTCATTACCATATCGTATTTTGCTTTAGCAGCTTCCATTTGGTCTTTTGCACTATTGAATTTAAAGAATACACCGTCATACTCCTGGGTAGAAATTACACCTTCTTTATGTAATTCTTTAAATCTATTAAATGTTTTTTCTGCATATTCGTATTGTTCTTTAGACTGATTATACAACTTTTCCACTTGAGTTTTTTCTTCTATTCTCGCTCCGTTTCTCACCATTTCCAACTTGCTTTTGGCTGCCTCCATTAATCCTTTTGTTTGTTCAACTTTTGCAACCATTTCTTTGCTTTCCAGCTTGGCAATAATGTCCCCTTTTTCTACCATATCGCCTTTATCAAAATAAATACTATCTATTCTTCCGGGAATTTTAGATGCAACGTCAATTTCTGTTGTTTCAATAATACCGGTTATCTCAATATATTCGTCATTTGCTTTTGAAAAAACTAAAAATGCCAATGCTACAATAACTATTAAGACAGGTAACGATAAAATTATATAACTTTTTTTAATTTTCATTTTTATATTTCTCCGAATTTTCCAAAATTTTTAATACGTAAACAGGGTTGCCAACTGCCAAATTAAGCTCGGTAAGGGCTTTATAATACTGATTTAATGCAACAAGTCTATCAATTTCCACTTTTTCCAACGATAAGCGAGCATCAATTACTTCCAGTGAAGTACCCAAACCACTTTCAAACCTTTTCTCATTCATTCGTAAATTTTCATTTGCTAAATTATAAGAAGCTTCCGACTTATAATATTTTGTTCTGTAATTTTCCATATCTTTGTAAGCTTTGTTTACCCATAGGTTTACTTGCCTTTTTGCACCCGCATAAATCATGTCAACTTCATTTTCTAAATGAATGGCAGATTCCAATTTTGTATAATCTTTAAATCCGTTGAACAAATTAAACTTAAGTTGTATTCCGACTGCCCAACGAGGTTCCAAAGCCGATAAATATTGAGGATAGATTTCATATTTTCCGAAAGCCGCTATTTGTGGTAAAAAGCTGCTCCTTTCTACATTAAATTTTTGAGTTGCAGCTATTTTCTTTTGCTCAATAATCTTTAAAATCGGCTGATTAATATTGGCAGTACTAAGTAAATCGTCAATAACTAAATTATTATTATTAAAAATAAGTGAATCGGTTAATGTAATTTTTGACGAGTCGTTAATACCAATTGTATTTTTTAGTACTAACATAGCCATATCAAAATTATTTAAGTCATCACTTAAATTTCTTTCGGCTTCCGAAACGGCAACTTTTGCACGCAATAAATGATAATTTGCAATTAATCCTTGTTCAAATAATTTTTGTGCTTCTTTTTCATGCCTTTGCATTCCTTCAAGTACGTTTTTTCTTGTTTCAACTACTTGTTTTACCAACAAATAATTAATACAATTAATAATAACTTCACTTGTAACTTCATTGGTGGTTTTTTGCAGTTCAATTTCGGCTGCCTCTTTTTCCGATTCCGCAAATGTTTTTGCAGCCCACAATTTACCTCCTAAAAACAATGGTTGAATTCCTACAAATGCTGCTTGGTAATAATCTTGTTTTTTTAATGTTTGTTTAAATTCAGGGAGTAAATTATTCAAATCGCCTAAATATTTATTTAATAATGCTCCTTTTTGCACATTTGTAAGTTGCATTCCGGTATTTAATACATTATAAATATTTGCCAATTCTACCTGTGTGCCCGATTGCATTTGAATCATTGCAGAACGAATTGGGCTTAAATCTATTTCAAGTTTATCATTTAAATGAGTAAAAGAACCGTCTAAACTTATTGAGGGAAGAAAATTACCCCAAGCAGTATATAAGTCATATTCTTTTTGTTCAAGTCTCTCTTTATATTGTTTAATCTTTTCGTTATTGTCAAGTGCCAAATTAACAGCTTCACTAATAGTTAATTCTTGTGCAAAAACTAATGAAGTTATAAAAAATAAGAGGACACAAAACAAATACTTTCCGTTTTTTTTCATTTAATTCTCCGCCATAATGAATCATTATTCATTATAAATATATTTAAGCATTTTCCAATAAACCGTATTTTGTAAAATATTTAATTCCTTGTCGTATTTTATTTAAAGGAAATGCTTTAGGGTTAACAGCCCAATTATTTAATATATTACGTATCGCCCCCAATACATAATATCTAAATATAAATAAATCCACATTTTTACTAAAATAGTTTTGTTCAATTCCTTCTTTAATAACTTGAACCACCAAATCTAAAAATTTATTGTAATAAGGGGTAAATTCGGTGAATGTATTTTTTTGAAAATTGTTTTGTTCGTTAACAATTACCAATGCCAAATCGGGATTTTGCGTAAATTCATCAAGTAATAAATCTATCATTGAATCAAGTTTTTCGGGTGCTTTCATATCATGTTTATTGGTTAAAACCACTAACTGATTATATAAATTTTCCCAAATGCTATTAAATATTTTGTGTAAAATATCCTCTTTATCTTTATAATACATATAAATACTGCCTGTTGCAACTTTTGCTTCTTCGGCTATTTTTGCAATTTTACTATAATGAAATCCGTTTGCGGCAAATATTTTTATTGCAGCTTCCATTATATCCTTTTCTTTGTTCCCTTCTTTCGTTCTCATATTTCTTCTCCTCTATACTGAATTATGATTCATTTATATACACAAATTTAGAAATATTTAGAATCAAAGTCAACTTAAAATAAACGGGCTAATTTAAATTTAAGATAAAAAAAACGGAATGTGCTTACTATCACACATCCCGTTTCGTTATATTATAATTTAAATTTCTTAAATTGCTAACGTTTTGTTATATTTTGCTATCAATATAATAGCGTAAATTACCAATAGAGTTTTAAGTTAGTAAGGATGAAGGCAGAAAAATTGTTTATTACATATTAGATTGGTAGAATATCTTTGTAGCTTTATCCATTGATAGGGTTTACCGGCAATCCACAGATAATTGGCTTTTGAATTAGCCATAAATAAGTTTGATATATTATACTACGCTTTAGATAAAAGTAGAATATAAAATCAGATAAAACTCCAAATATCATCAAATAATAAACAATCTAAAGTTTTGATATGGTCTTTTAATATAGGCTCTGAAATCATGTTTGGTCTGATATCGCAATAATAAACTCCGTCAAGCGGATTTAGCTTAATTGTATATCCTTTGAAATGTCCTGAAAGAAATGTTGGGTTTATACCGTATTGCCCTTCAATACTTGTTTTTTTTCTCTGTACATCATTAAGGAAAACCGAAAAATGAGGAATATTTGAATCGGTTAATTTACTATATAAAAATTTATCAATAAAAATCTTATCAAGTCTATCCTTGCTCGAAGTTTTAACAGAACCAAACGCTTTTAATTCGCCATTTGATTTAATAATAAGATCGTGCTGATAGCTCATTTTAAATGCTTCCTCTGTACCTATTTTAACCGGAATATAAATAACACCAGATGAACACTCTAATCCAATTTCTGACAATAAAAGTCTTATAAGTCTTTCAAATAAATCTCCGTTAAGTTTTCTTGCTGTATTTGAACGAGAGGCTGGCAAAGCATCTAAAGCAGAGCCGATAGATTGTTGAAGTGTATAAATAAAATTATTAAGCAGTTCTCTAAATTGAGGTAAATTATTTTTTTCATCTCTGATATTAGAAATTAGAGTTAAAAATTTATCTTTCGAATTTTCAAATGTTTCTAAGCTCATCATTAAATTAGAGTTTAATGGTCTTGTTACATTAAAAGTTCCATCACTTTTATATTGAATAAACTGATAATGATTTTCGTTTCGAGAAATAATGGTAGCCTGGATATTTCTTGCGTTTGATATAAATTCCAAATAACAAGAAGTAAAATCAATAAAAGATTGAATATCTAAAAATTTTTCTTTATTTGAAGCTGTATTAACTAAATTAACTAAACTCATCTAATTGATTCCCTGCGTTGTAATGTTTTTCTGTCTAAATCAATCCAGTATTCTTTTGGCTTATAACTAGTGTTTTCCAGTCTTTCTATTGCCCATTTATTGTATTGTAAATTATTATCACAACCCAACCATTTTCTCCCTAATTGCTCTGAAACTACAAGTGTTGTTCCTGAACCTGAAAACGGGTCTATGACTAAATCCCCCTCATTAGAAGAAGCTAAAATAAATTTACGCAATAATTCTTCAGGTTTTTGAGTCGGATGCTGCGTAGATTCTCCCGAACCATTACAGGTAGTTGGAAGTTCTATCACATCTTTAGGTTTTGCTCCATTTGGATTAGGTTCCCAAACATGTTTTTTCCCATTACCGAATTGGCTTGTTTCTGCCTGAGGGTGATATGGATATTTCAAAGTATGCCCACTATAAGGAATTCTTACATCATCGACATTAAAAGTGAATTCCTTATCTTTTCTAAGATGTAAAATGCTTTCATGGGAGCGACCCCAATCTTTGCTCATGTTTGCTTTATTCTTATAATGCCAAACTATCCATTTACAGCTTTTAAATAATTTTGAAGCAGGGTGTTTTAGGTCTGCTAAAATCTCTGAAAATCCGCAAATATATAAAGTGCCCTTTTTCTTGAGTTTTTTATAACTAAGTTCTATCCACTCCATAGACCATTCAATATAGTCCTCTTGAGATTTAAAATTATCCCAATCAGCTTTTTTGATATTATAAGGCGGGTCAGCAAAAACTAAATCAATACTTTCGTCATCTAAGTTATATAACCACTTAAAGCTGTCTCCAAAATATAGGTTTCCCTTCTCCTTCTCATAATGAAGTTGAGGTTCCGATATTTCTAAATTAATATCATATATTTTTCCCGTTGGGGGAAAACTTAGTTTATCCACTTTTAAAATCATGCTCATTGTCCAAAAATACTCAAAAATTCTGAATAATCAACCTTTTTACATACTTTTTTTAATGTTCTATTCTGTTTTTAGGTAAATTTGATGACTCTACTATTAGGCTATTCACTTAAGCTCGCATGATCGCATCTCACATAGCGATGATCCAAGTAGTTTAACCAATAATACTGTTTTTTAATTGTTTCAAGCCATTAAAGCTAAATAATAAATTTCTATTCTTTCTAATTAAAAAATCTTCTAAATTATAAAAAAAGTTAACCTATTTCAAACCTATACATTTCGCAATAATAATTTCTTGTAAATCAAATAAAGCACATTTTGCTACAGCCCCTTTTACATTTTCCAATTTAATAGCCTTACTTTTTTATTACAAATTCATTATTCATTAAATTTATATCCGGCACTCTTTTATTACCAAGCGTAATTGATGTAACATCCGCCTCGGTTTTTACTTTTATTTCAAAAGAATTTTTTCCGTCTTTCCAAACAATTGCCGAATGATAAACATCAACTTTTGTTCCGTTAGATAAATTGACTTCCAAATAAATAGGAACCGGGAAATTACCTAATTTTTCAATAGTTATTTTAGCTTCGTTATTCTTAAATTCCGCATTTTTTATTGCCAAATCAGGATATCCCTGTTCATAAAACCAAGGTTTAATAAACCAGTATAAATTTTCTTTGGTTACATTTTCTAATGTAAAAAAGAAATCAAAAGGAATCGGGTGTTTTCCGTTCCATCTATTAATAAACTCTTTTAAGGCATTATCATACTTTTCATCCCCCAATAAATCACGTAACATAGCAAATGTAGTAGCACTTCTAACATAAGCATGCATTCTATATGGTTTGGCTTTTAAATTAG
>DAINPX010000124.1:0-8343 GCA_036743235.1 Melioribacteraceae bacterium | reverse complement strand
TAATAAGTAGTAAATATGGATAAATAAGAAAGGTTAAGTTTTAAGTGTTGAAGGTCAAATAAATAATTTTAAGTAAGTGTTTATTTTACAATTGTACATTGTCCCTTTATATTTTTAGAACCGGGAAATGCAGGAAAAAAGCGGAAGGGCAGGAAAAAACTAAATAAAGTTAAGTGTTGTATGTTGAATATTATAAACGCTAAATTAATATCGCTACCTTGGAGATAAGTTTATTAGTTACAATAATTACACTCCTACAGAGCTAAGAGATTAAAGATTTTGACTATAGAAATGAGATGTTATATGGGATAATTCTAAGAATTAGGGGTTTTCTCCTGTTTTTCCTTCTTTTCTCCTGTCATTTATGGTTCAAATGAAATGTTAAATAATAAGCGTTCATTTTAATTGTTACTTGCCACTTTATGTTTTTAGAACCAGGAAATGCAGGAAAAAAGCGGAAGAGCAGGAAAAAACCTTAAAAAAATTGATGTTTTTCCTTCTTTTCTCCTGTCCTTCATGGTTCTAAAAGAATGTTAATTTTGTAATGACTTTCTTTTCAGTAACTATTAATTTTTTTTTTGATAAAACAATACTTAAACTTTCTTATTAGTCTTTATATTCTTTTACAAGTTTTCTGAAAATATCTTTATGAACCGTAAAGCTTAGCATTTTTAGTTTAACAAAGTCTTCAGTATAAAAATAATATCCCTTATTTGCTCCGTTACGGCTTCCAGCACCACTATCTTTAATTAAATACCAATCTTTACCATCCTTTTCAAGGTAGCCAACTAAATGTATTCCGTGGTCATCTTCGGTCGTTTTATTATCAATTCTGAACTGTCTTGCATATTGGTCTATATATTCCGAAGGGATATCAAAAGTTGGAATTAAGGCAACTTCTGCGTGGCTTTCTAAACCGGCTTCGCTAACGTCTCCGCCAATAGCAACGGTGTAACCGGAACGAATTGATTCTTTAATAACATTCATAAAAACATCAATAGGAATATTATAATATTCTTCACTAAACCACCAATTATCAGGAACTCGTAATTGTACCTTTTTATAAAAAGGGTCTTCAAGAGTAGAAACTGCTTCAACATAATCATTAAAATTAATTTTTATTACTTTTTCAAAAAACTCCTTAGGCGTATAATTTTTTCCTTCATAATTAAATTTTTCGGGCGGAGTACCTAAATAGTTATTTAAAATAGATTTAATAGTAGAAATGACAAAACTCTCATTCCAATTATTTGTTTCTTTAACTGATTTCAAGAAACTATTCATTTCAGTAAACATTTGCTCGTGATCATGAAATTTTTGACCCGGCAATAATCCTGTATATGATTCAAGCGGAACGATTCCATAATTAGACCAAATATGTACAAGTGCATTTGCTTCACTACCTTCCGCAAAAACCGAATTACCTCTTTCTTTAACAAATCGTTTAGCTTTTTCAACATATTCCCAATACGCAGTATAAATCTCGCTAAGTTTTATTTGTTTGTTCTGTAATCTAAAAATTTCAGATTCATAGTAGGAAGTAGCAGAAAAAGACCAACAAGTTCCGGTTTTAGCTTGGGGATAGTTAATAGGATCGAAATGCCAGTAGAACTTAAAATCATTTTTTGATTTGGGTAAATCTAAATTAGAAAAATCAACTTTATATGTCAATTTTTTATCTTTTTCTTTTTCTTTAAAAGCTTTAGTTTCTTTGTCAATTAATTCCCAATATTCATTTTTATTTTCAACGTATTTTGCTGTATTGCGAACCTGTTGGCAAAATAAAGTATTAACCAAAAAAACTAACAGCAGGGAAGTATAAAACATGGATCTCATAAAATATTCCTCATATTAATAAAAAGTATAACATCATCAAATTTAATATTTTGTAAAATTAATAAAAATATATAAAAAAAGAAAAAAAATCTTGAATAAAGATAATAAAATAGGTAACTTTGCAATTAGTTTTAAGCCCGGGTGGCGAAATTGGTAGACGCGCTAGGTTCAGGGTCTAGTTGGCTTAAGCCAGTAGGGGTTCAAGTCCCCTCTCGGGTACTAAAAATGTTCTTTTATTATACAAAAAAAAGTTGTATATTTGTACTTTAAAAGTTTGCCGAACACGCACTAATTTGTATGTTGCCCAACTCCGTCAGGTCCGGAAGGAAGCAGCGGTAAGTAACTGCAGATGTAGTTGTGTTGTTCGGCTTTTTTTTAATCCGTAACCTCAAAACTTTGATTTAATGGAGTAATGCTGAGTTTATAAAAGCTATTGTTTGCGGTTTTTACCTTTAGATCCAATTTGTAAAAATCAATTAAAATTGGTGTAGCTTTTGATAAATATTTATTTGTCGTATCATTCAAAAAAGAAGTAATAAAATTAGCATTATATTGTTTGTAAAGTTCAATTTCTTTTTGTTCCATTCCAAACCAACCTTTATTTTTTTTAGGGACAGACATAATATTTCTTATTTCATATGCTAAATTATTAATAGTGTTTTCAAGTTTAATCTGTTCAATTTGTTCTGTTAACTTACTTGTTTCAGATTTAGAGGGAATAAAAAAATAATTAAAATAAATTGAGCTAGCCAAAATTAATACAATTGTTATAACACTTATCAAAAAATTAAAAATCTCATATCTAATATATTTTTTAATTAAAAATTTTTCCTTAAATATTGGAACAGCAGTAGAAACAGAAAAGATTAGATTAAACGGTATTAAAAAGTAAAACAATATTATTGAAATGACAATTGAAGCAGAATATGAAAAATAATCAAAAATATTTCCGTCTGTTAAAAAGTTTATTTCAGATAAATTACCTGCTGTAATATAAGGTAAATTAAAAATAAAAAACTTATCTTTTATTATAAAAATCTGAAAAATTACTCCTGCGATAATAGTAAATAAAGTTAAATAAAATGCAACTTTATTTATAAATCGGGAAGATGATATATCTGAATTAATTTTGGTGTTCATAATTAATTCCTCCCAAAGATAATGTAGCTTTAAATTCAACAAAACCGTTACCTAAATTTCCAAAATTTTTATAACCCGGTAATTTCCCGATGGTGGTTGTATCTACACCGTATAATGTTATATAATTGTTAGTTAATTCACCGATTAAAATAACTAAATTTTTATTGTCTTGTTTTATTTTTGGATATTGTGCGTTTTTATCAAGAAGTTCAATATTATCTAAAAATACAGTTTTAAGGTTTGCTTTAGCATTGGATTTGTTATAACTATTTAGAGTGATTAGCAGATAGTTATATATATCATTTTTAAGCTTGTTATTATTTTGGAGAGAATTTATCTCTGCCTTTAAACTCTCTTTACTTTTGATAATAGAGTAATAATTATCCCATCCACTATAGGCAAAAAATGACATAAACGCTAAAATTAAAATAATATAAACTTTTTGTTTTGTTGTTATGTCCATATTTTTTAGTTGGAATAATAGATAAATAAAAAAAGAAAATCCTATTATCGCAAAATTTGATGAAAGAGACCAAAGACCTTCGTTTAATGGTGTGAATAATAAGCTGAGCTTAAAAAGAATGATAAAAATGAAAAGAAGTAAAATATGTTTCATAACTTACCTATGGCTAGTTTAATGAATACATTAGTTTAAGTATTTGTTAAGTTACGATAAAAAAATTCATTATGCAAATAAATATTAACTTTTTTTAATATTTTTGATTAAAAGGAAGTAGCTTAAGGTTCATTTACTCTTTAATAAACATTTTACCGGGTAATTGTTTTACATAACCTTTAAATTCTAAAGAGAGTAAATTTACTAAACAATCTGCTGTGCTTAAACCGCTGTTAATTGCAAGTAAATCGATATGGATAGGTATATCTGAGAGATTTTCAAAAATTTTTTGTTCAAAAAGCGTTAAGTGATATTCAGGAGATTTAATTTTTATGCTCGATTTTGTTAAAATATTTAATTCCTCTAAAATATCATCGGCTTTTGTAACCGGTTTAGCTTGACTTTTTTGAATTAAATAATTTGTTCCTTCGCTTTGAGGCGATGTAATGTTACCGGGTACGGCAAATACCTCTCTATTCTGATCTAAAGCAAATTCGGCTGTTTGCATGGCACCACCGTTAATTCGTGTTTCAATAACTATTGTTCCTAAGGATAACCCTGAAATTATTCTATTCCTTTTTGGGAAATTCTGTGGATCGGGT
Organism: Melioribacteraceae bacterium; assembly: GCA_036743235.1. Classification (GTDB taxonomy): domain Bacteria; phylum Bacteroidota; class Ignavibacteria; order Ignavibacteriales; family Melioribacteraceae; genus JAEXOD01. The sequence goes on along the minus strand of DAINPX010000124.1, from coordinate 4,149 downwards.
CTTGTATCTAGTGGGTATTCCGATAAGACTAGCCCTTTTTCACAAATGTTATCAAACAATTTTTTATTTTCAGGCGGGTAAATTATATTTATTCCGCTTCCAATAACTGCAATAGTTTTTCCTGAATTGCTTAAAACAGTAGAATGAGCGAGCGAGTCAATTCCTCGTGCCAAACCACTAACAATTGTTATATCTTTTAGAACTAATTCTTTAGCAAATTTTTCTGCAACAACTCTACCGTATGCACTTGGCATTCTAGTACCAACAATTGCTAAACAATTTGTATTCAATAAATCTAAAGAGCCGGAATAAAAGAGAAATAGGGGAGGAGAATAAATTCTTTTTAAAATTGAGGGAAAATTATCATCCCAAAAAGTTAAAATATTTGCATTAAATTTTTTAAGTCTTTCTAATTCTTGGTATGTTTCTTCAATATATTTATTAATTTCGGCTCTACATCCTGTAATTCTGTGGGCTAAAGTAGTGTTTATATAATCTACTTTACATAACTGGCTTTCTTTAGCATAAATAATAGAATCTAACGAATCGAACTTAGTAAAAAGCGAAAGTAGTTTTGTTGAACCAATACCTTCAACAGATAAAAGAGCTTTTATTTTTGCAATAAACTCAACCCTTTCAGTTTGCTCACCCAATTACAACTCCGGAATGTCAATATCGTCAACATTGGCAATAATCATAGTATTTGCAGGTGATTTTTTATGCCCTAAAATTTGTTGAACGGCATCTCCTTCTTGGCAAACTAATACAGTATCACCAATACCGCTGTCAATTAAATCTAATGCAATCCAATCTTTGTTACCAACAAAGTTTCCGTTTAAATCAATTTGATGAACAAGTAATAATTTTTGTCCAATTAAATACTCGTCTTTTTGGGTAGAAACAATGTTCCCTTTTATTTTAGCCAAAAACATTATTCTGCATTGTCTAAATTGTTTGAACTTTCTTTCTTTTTACCAAAAAACATAATTGAAACAGGTATAACAATTAAATAAGCTATTATTAACAAAACAGGAGATAAAGTAAGAGAAATAGGATTATCCCAAGGACCTTGTGACATTAAAATATAGCCGATTGTAAGTAAAACAACCGAAACAACCGTTAAAATAACATTATTTTTTGTCCAATAGTTAGAAAAAGGCGAACTTTTTATTGTTTTAGATGATTTAACTACTTTTTTAATTTTTGACATAATTTACCGCTAATTATTAAAAAACAGAGCCCGTAAAAACGGGCATAACTTTAATATACAAAATTAAATAAAAAAATAATAAATAAACAGAATTATTTATTTATTTGATATACTATTTTTCGTATTGTATCAAATTGAAGGTAGGGATACTCGTTTCGTAGGGCATCAATAGCGTCCGAAGCACTCAGCTTTTCATCCCTTAGATTTTTAAATTTTTTACGAATAATATAGTCACGTACGGATTTTTCGTTAATTAAACCTTTACTTTCTAATAAAGTATAGATATCATCACTAATTAAATCCGATAATGGATTGTTGATGCTGTTCTTTTCGTTAGGGTCTAACATTTTTCCCTCTCAATTTAATTGATTATTGAATAAAACAGTAACTTTAACGTGTCTATAAACCTCCAAAACATCAAAATTTTATTACATTAATATAATATATTTTATTTTACAACCAAATAAAAAAAATGTTCCAAAATATTTACCCTTACTATTTTATTATATTGCAATTAGTTAAAAAATAAAATATTTTTACGTTAATATTATTTCGAGTTTAATATTAATACTTCAATTAAAAATATAGTTTTTATTGTTTTTATTAGTATTTGCATATTATTTTATTCTTTTGGTTATGTAGTAATTTATATCGGTTTACATAAGCAATTTAAAGAGGAAGGTATAAGAAAAATAAGGGAATATGCAAGTAATAAATCGGTGTCGGAATTTAATTTTATTAATTCTTTAAACACTATAAATATTCCCAATAAAAATTATTTAAATGTTCTAAAAATTCATAAAAATATCTATTATTCAAAAAATAAAAACTTTATATTTGTAAAAAAACACGAAGTTAAGTATCACGGAAATTTGTATGATATTATTAAAACAAAACAAATTGGAGACACTGTTTTCATTTTATGTATAAGCGATAAAAATGAAGATGTTTTAGAAAAATCATTTTTAGAACATTTTTTTGCAGATAAAAGAAATAATAAAAACATGCCATTAAAAAATATTGTTGATAAACTTCATATAGACGGATATACCGAAAAAAATATAGATTTGCCGACTATTCAAAACGGGAGTAAAAAATATCCCCATGTTTTTGCTTCTCCACTTAAAACAGTTTTGGATATTCCGGTTCCACCACCCAAACCATTAATCTAAATAAACAGTTTAATTAAATAATTAATCGATACTTATGTAAGATTATTAAATTTTTTTTACATTTTAACAAATGGTGGAAATTCTATGCAAAAAATAAAACTATTAGTAGGAATATTATTTCTATGCGATTTGTTGTTCGGACAAAGTAATATAAACAAAGATACTCTTAAATTTCAGATGGCACCAATTACGGTTACCGCAACACGATATGCGGAGAATACAATCGAAATACCTTATGCAGTAACAATATTACCAAAAGAACAATTAACAACAAATAAAGGATATGGTTTGGATGAAGCACTAAGTTTTGTACCCGGTGTATTAACACAATCGCGTGCCGGAACACAAGATGTTAGAATAGTGATTAGAGGATTTGGAGCAAGAGGTGCAGGGGATAGATCAAATAGCGGAACTTCAAGAGGCATTAGAGTAATGATGGATGGCATTCCTGAAACTGAACCGGACGGAAGAACTTCTTTTGACAATATCGATATTTCGAATGCTGAAAATGTGGAAGTAATACGTTCTAACGCCTCATCTATTTGGGGTAATGCAGCAGGGGGAATAGTGAATATTTCTACAGTACCCGATTTTGAAGATTATTACTTGAACGTTAAAGGGTTAACCGGAAGTTTCGGTTTTAAAAAGCTAAATGTTCAGGCAGGTGCAGAACTATCGAACGGTAAAATATTTGCCTCTTATTCACAAAGTATTTTTGATGGCTACAGGCAACATAGTAGCGGTAAACGTACAGTAGTTAATTTGGGGATTATATCAAATTTAAGCGATGTTACAAAACTTGGAGTTTTTGCAGTTGGCACAAGCAATTTATTTAGAATTCCCGGTCCGTTAACTTTGGATGAATATAATAAAGCTGCAACATTACCAAACTCAACTTACTTAAAAAGAGATGAAAGACGTTATAATAGATTAGGTAGATTAGGAGTAACAATAGACCATAATTTAAATAAAAATAATGAAATTTCTGCAATGATGTACGTTAACCCCAAGTATTTACAACGATCTGAAAGAAATACTTTTAGAGATTTTACACGATATCATTTGGGGGGGAATGTTGTATATAGAAACATCAATAATTTAACCGATAATTTACACAATAGTTTAAGTTTAGGGATTGATGAAGCTTATCAAGACGGAGCTATTCTCTTTTATTCTCTCTCTTCTACTCAAGGTAGAGGCGAAACCTTAAAAGATAACAAGCGAGAAGGAGCAAATACTTTTGGAGCATTTATTCAAAACGAACTTAGAATAAATGAAAAAATCAGCTTATTGATAGGCGGAAGATACGATAATGTAACCTATTATAGTGAAAGTTTTATTGATCCCAAATTGGGCTTACAAAAAAAATCTTTTGAACATTTTACTCCAAAAGCAGGATTAACGTATCTTTTTAATCCTTCACACAGCGTATATTTCAATTTGGGTGGTGGTGTAGAAGTACCTGCAGGTAACGAAACAGATCCGGCAATAACAGGTGTTAATTTAATTAATCCTCTTCTTGATCCTATTATTTCCACAACTTACGAACTCGGAACAAAACATATTTACTATTTAGGAATAAATAAACCAATTGAATCCATTACGTATGATGTAGCATTATATTATATTGATGTTAAAAACGATATCATTCCTTATAATAGTGGCAAATTTTATATTACTGCAGGAAAAACTCATAGAATGGGAGTTGAATTTGGTACAAATATAAAATTTAATTATGGATTAAATTTTAATACTTCGTTAACTTAC
>DAINPX010000123.1:0-8415 GCA_036743235.1 Melioribacteraceae bacterium | reverse complement strand
TTTACGGTAATACAATATCGTGGTCATCAGCAGGAAAGAACGGTTTCAAGGGTTCTAGAAAGAACACACCGTATGCTGCACAAGTAACTGCAGAAGCTGCAGGAAAAGAAGCATACGATTTAGGCTTAAGAAGAGTAGATGTTTTTGTAAAAGGACCGGGTTCAGGCAGAGAAGCTGCTGTTCGTGCACTTAATACAGCAGGTCTATCTGTTATGTCTATTAAAGATATAACCCCAATACCGCATAACGGTTGCAGACCTCCAAAACGTAGAAGAGTATAAATTAGGAGAATTAATTAAATGGCAAGACATACAGGTCCAGTTTGTAAACTTTGCAGAAGAGAAAAACAAAAATTATTTTTAAAAGGCTCGAAATGTACTTCTGAAAAATGCCCTTTAGAAAAGAAAAATTATCCTCCGGGACAGCATGGACTTTCCCGCAGAGCAAAGTTTTCGGAATATGGTGTACAGCTTAGAGAAAAACAAAAAGTTAAAAGAATTTACGGCGTTTTAGAAACACAATTTTCAAATTTATTTGAAAAAGCTAACAGAGCTAAAGGTCGTACCGGTGAAAACTTAATTAAATTTTTAGAAAGACGTTTAGATAACGTTGTTTACAGATTAGGATTTGCTCCTTCACGTAAGGCTGCGCGTCAATTAATTTTACATCGTCATTTTACGGTTAATGGAGTTATTGTAAACATTCCTTCTTATTTACTAAATGTTAACGATGAAATAGCCGTAAGAGAAAATAGCAAGAAATTAGAAATAATTCATAGTTCTTTACGTAAAGTAAAAGACGATACATATAATTGGTTATCGGTAGATAAAGCTAACCTAAAAGGTACTTTAATGCAAATACCTGATAGAGAAGAAATTCAATTAAATGTTAACGAACAATTAATCGTAGAATTATATTCTAAGTAAAATAAGAAATTTAATAAAGAGGATTATAAATGAGCTACCCGTTTATTAAGATGCCGGATAAAGTATTATTGGATGAACAGTCTGCAACATCTACATTTGGAAGATTCAGTGTTCAACCATTAGAAAGAGGATACGGAGTAACTTTAGGGAACTCGTTACGAAGAGTATTAATATCATCTTTAACAGGAGCTGCTTTTACTGCTATTAGAATAGACGGAGTATTGCATGAGTTTTCTACTATTCCGGGTGTTTTAGAAGATGTAACGGATATTATTCTTAACTTAAAAAAAGTTAGGTTTAAATTGTTAAATAAAAAAGCAGTTAGAATGGATATATCGGTTGAAGGACCAAAAGAACTTACTGCCGGTGATTTAATGAAATTTACTGCTGATTTGGAAATATTAAATCCTGAACAGCATATTGCCACATTAAACCATGATGGTAAATTAAATATGGAATTAAGATTTGGTATCGGAAAAGGTTATGTGCCGAGTTCCGAACAAGTAATTGCCGATCAAATGATAGGAATAATTCCGATAGATTCTATTTACACACCTATTGTAAATGTCCGTTACGATATTGAAAATGTGAGAATAGGTGAAAAGAATGATTTTGAAAGATTAGTATTGGAAATAACTACCGATGGTTCTATATCTCCTGAAGAAGCCTTATCTAATTCTGCAAAAATCTTATTAGACCATGTTAAAATGTTTATTCACTTTGAAAGTGAGCCTGAAGTAACTAAAGTTGAGAATGAAAAAGACTTAGAATTTGAAAGAATTAGAAGAATATTAATTACAAGTGTAGATGATTTGGAATTAAGTGTTCGTTCTCATAACTGTTTAAAAGCTGCAAATATTAAAACATTAGCAGATTTAGTAAGAAAAGATGAAACAGAAATGTTAAAATTCCGTAATTTCGGACGTAAATCTTTAGCGGAATTAATTGAAATAGTCGAAACATACAATTTAGAATTTGGTATGGATGTTGACAAATATATAAATGATAAAAAAGATAATAATTAATTGAAATTTAAGGTAGAATAATGAGACACAGAGTTAAAGGTAATAAATTAGGCAGAACATATAGTCATCGTTTAGCTACATTAAAATCATTAGCTACATCGTTAATATTACATAAAAAAATAAAAACTACAGTTGCAAAAGCTAAAGAAGCTAAAGTTTTTATTGAGCCTTTAATTACTAAAGCTAAAGTTGATACTGTTGCCAACAGAAGATTGATAGCACGTTTTATTAATGATAAAGACGCCGTTAAAATGTTGTTTACCGAAATTAGAGAAAAAGTATTAGAGAGAAACGGTGGATATTTACGAGTTGTTAAATTAGGAAATAGACGTGGCGATGCTGCAGATATGGCTATTTTAGAATTTGTAGATTATAATATAGTTGAAAAAGCAGATAAAAAAACAGTTGAAAAGAAAGAATCTGTTAAAACAGCTGCTGTAGAAGACGCTAAGGTTGTTGAAGAAGTTAAAAATGAAGTTGTTACCGAAGTTAAAACTGAAGAAACCACTAAAGTTGAAGATAATGAACCGGAAGTTAAATCCGAAGATACAACTGAAAAAAAAGAAAAAGAATAATTTAAGTTAAAATAATTTATAAAAAGAGTAATCGAGTACTCGATTACTCTTTTTTTTTGCTATGAAAGATGTAATATTCACAAAATCGGTATTTAATTTATCTGACTTGCCAAAAGACGGTTTAAGTGAGGTGGTATTATGCGGAAGATCAAACGTAGGTAAATCAACTTTTATTAATAGTTTTTTTAATAGAAAAAATTTGGCTAAAGTTAGTTCTACTCCAGGTAAAACTCGTTCCTTAAACTATTATTTGGTTGATAAAAAGTTTTACGTTGTAGATTTACCCGGATTTGGATATGCAAAAATATCGAAATCGGAAAAAGAAAAATGGGAAAATTTAATTTCCGGATATTTAACTTCTAAAAGAAATATTTCTTTTGTTTTTCATTTTATTGATTCAAGGATTGATCCAACTCCGTTGGATGAAGTATTATATGATTTTATTATTGCTAATAATTTAAATTATATTGCAGTTTTAAATAAAGTTGATAAGCTTAGTCAATCGGAATTAGCAAATGTTAAACGTAATATTTCGAAAAAATTTAATAATTTACAATTTGGCGTAAATTTATTTATTTATAGCGGAATTAAAGGGATTGGTAAAAACGAATTAAAAAAAATAATTACTAATTATTATTATCATAGTAATTGAATAATAGTTTAATATTGCTTAAATTTGCTTTTTAAATAAAAAAGAATTTTGATGAATGTGGATCCAAAACTAAAAAAACGTTTTTACTCTTTTATGGTTTTTCCGTTCTTCTTGGTTTTTACGTTAGTAACCGATGATATGACAATTCGTTTTATTTCGATTATTATAATTGTTCTTTGTGCAGGTATTTTTATCTTTGTTCGTGATAGGCACATTGAAGAAGAAGAAAGAGACGTAATTACTCCTATTCAACCTGAAAATCAATTTATACGCCCTACAATTAAAAGAGATAATGAAACATCTACCGATTTAGATGAAACTGTAAAAATTATTAGTAAATTGCCAGGGGCTACTAAATCGGAAGTTAGTGAGGAGGTTAAACTTGAAACCGCAAAACAGACCACAACAATAGCTGAAGAAAAGTATTTTAAAAAACCAAAAGATTTAAAGCAAAAATACGAAAAACTTGCTATTAGCGATTATCCCGATAAGTTAGATAACGATAAACAGTTTTTATTTGTTATGGAAATTGTATTGGAAATAATTAAAAATATTTACAATTCAAATTCTGTAATATTCTTTTGGTACAAACAAAAAAGTTCCGTTTTTTCTGTTGGCAGGTTTGTTTCCGATACGCCTGATGCTATTATCACAGATAAATTACCAAAAGAAGATGATATTTTAAGCAAAATTGTTACAAATCAAGAGCCTGAAATTATTACAAACATACCATCCAGAGCTGAAAAAGATAATTTAAGATATTACAAAACTCCGCAAAATATAAAAAGTTTTATTGGGGTTCCATTGTTTTATGATAAATGGTTAGCTGGGGTATTGGCAATTGACTCGACTGATGAGTTTGCATTTGGTATTGAACATGTATTTTCATTAGGAAGATTTTCACGATTACTTTCAATGTTGATATGGCTGTTTAACGAAAAAAGCAGTGATACACAAGCCGAAAAGAGGTTAAACTCTTTACTTAATGTAATTAATGGAAATCTAAATTTTAAAGACGAATCGGAATTAGCTACTTTATTAGAAAATAGTGCTAGAAATTTAGTTGAAAGCGATGCAGTTACTTTTGTTTATTTTAATCCGCACAAAAAGAAATTTATTACTCAGCGTGTATGGAATAATTTATCTTTGGATTATATTGAAGAAGGAACAGAAATTGAGTTAATTGATACAATTGTTGGAAAAGTTGTTCAAACTAAGTTCCCATTAAAAGTTGACGATGTTGAAGAGAAGCCAATTAAAAGATATTGCAATAATGAAAAGATTGGTTATTCCGGGTCTTTTATGGCTGTTCCTTTAGCGTTTGAAGATGAAATATACGGTGTAATGTGTTTTGAAAATGCCAAAAAGAAATTTTTTACAGGCGGAGACGTAAACATTTTAAAAAATACTTTAAGATTTTACGGTTTTGTTTTATTTGCTTATTCAACTAAAGCAATATTATCTGATATGCTTACGGTCGATCCTGAAACGCGTATATTAAATAAAATAGAATTTTTTAACAGAGTAGAACAACAGATTGAATTAGTTCGTGAATTAAAAATAGAAGGTGCTTTACTCTTAATTCATATTGATGAGTTTGTTGAAGAAGAAACTTTATTTGAAGGAAATATTTTAAATAGAATAATTAAAGCAGTTGTAGGATTGATTAAACAAGATTTACCTGTAAATTCGATATTTGGACGAATAAACAATAGAGATTTTGGAATTTATTTATTAAACACCAATCAAAATAAAGCTTTTTCGTTTGCAGAATCATTACGCAGTAAAATTGCAAGAAATCCTTTTACAATATTGCAAACTCAAAAATTAGTTACAACTTCTATTGGTGTTGCTAATTCGGATATAGGTAAAAAGATTAACGATGTATTAAAAGATGCCGAACTTGCCTTAAAAAAGGCAATTGAAAAAGGCGGCAATAACACTAAGGTAGCTTAAGGTTAAAGTGAATAATATAATAGCAATAGTTTTAGACGGAGTAGGAATTGGCGAACTGCCCGACTCTGAAAAATACGGTGATAAAGGAAGTAATACTTTATCTAACATGGCAGAAGTATTAAACGGTATTTATTTACCAAATTTAGAAAATTTCGGTTTGGGTAATATAACTGAAATTAAAGGAATAAAGAAGGTAGATAATCCTAAATCATTTTTTGGAAAGATGGCTGAAAAATCGGTTGGTAAAGATTCGACAACAGGTCATTGGGAATTAGGCGGTATAGTTACCGAAAAAGAATTTCCTTTATATCCAAACGGATTTCCTAAAGAAATAATTAATAAGTTTTTAGAATTAACCGGATTTAAAGCCGTATTAGGTAATAAACCTGCAAGTGGAACAGAAATAATAAAAGAACTTGGTGACGAGCATGTTAAAACCGGAAACCCTATTGTATATACTTCCGGAGATTCTGTTTTTCAAATTGCAGCACATGAAGAAATTATACCTTTGCCAAGATTGTATGAAATTTGTGAAATTGCCAGACATAAAGTTATGACGGGAAAAGATGCCGTAGGAAGAATTATTGCTCGTCCGTTTATTGGAAAAAGCGGTGAATACAAACGCACTACAAACAGAAAAGATTTTTCTATTGACCCTACAAGCGAAACTATGCTGGATGTATTGCAAAATGCAGATATTAACACTGTTGCAATAGGTAAAATTAATGATTTATACAACTACCGCGGAATTAATAAAAAAATTAAAACAATTTCCAATTTACAGGGTATTGAAAATATACTTGTTGAAGCACAATTAAATACAAACAGTTTAATATTTGCAAATTTAGTGGATTTTGATGTTTATTACGGACATAGAAACGACCCCGCCGGTTTTTATAAAGCATTAAAAGAATTTGATGATAAACTACCGATGATAGTTGAAACTATTGATGAAAGTGATTTGTTGTTAATTACTGCAGATCACGGAAATGATCCTACTGATATTAGCACTGACCACACAAGAGAATATGTTCCCATATTAATTTATAAAAAAGGGGTTGAAGGAATAAGTTTAGGAGTAAGAGAAACATTTGCGGATTTTGCTCAGACAATTATGCATTTTTTTAGAATAAATAATTCGCTTGCTGGTAAATCTATGTTAATTGATTTAAATAGAGGTTAATTTGATATTAGGAAAAGTAATTGGAACTGTATGGTCAACAAGAAAGGACGAAAAACTGGTTGGCTCAAAATTTTTAATTGTTAAACAATTGGAATTAGATTATTCAATTACCAAAAATTTTGTTATAGCCGTAGATTCGGTTGGAGCAGGGGTAGGTGAAATAGTTTTGGTAGCTACCGGTAGCAGTGCAAGACAAACATCAATTACACAAAATAAACCCGTAGATGCTGTAATTATGGCAATAGTTGATAAATTAGACATACCTGAAACAAAAAAAATAGATTAATGGTATTAGGAAAAGTAATTGGAACTATATGGGCTACAAAAAAGTACGAAACTTTAACAGGTTTTAAGATGCAATTTGTACAGCCATTAAATTCCGAGTTAAAACCAATCGGAGAACCGATTATTGCAGTAGATACGATAGGAGCAGGACCCGGCGAGATTATATTTTTTGCGACCTCAAGCGAGGCGGTAATACCAATGCGGGTACCAATGGCTCCGGTAGATGCAGCCATAGTGGGTATAGTCGATTCCATAAATTCAGAAATAAGATTGGAGGACAAATAATTTGAAGATAACAAAACAGTACACCAATCGCGAAAGCCAATCTTTAGATAAATACTTACAAGAGATTGGAAAGGTAGATCTGTTAACACCCGATGAAGAAATTGAACTTGCAAAAAAGATTAAAAACGGTGACCAGAGAGCCTTAGACCAATTAGTTAAAGCTAATTTAAGATTTGTTGTTAGTGTTGCAAAACAATATCAAAATCAAGGTCTATCTTTGGGAGATTTGATAAACGAAGGTAATTTAGGCTTAATAAAAGCTGCAAAGCGATTTGACGAGACACGTGGATTTAAATTCATATCTTACGGTGTTTGGTGGATAAGACAATCAATTTTGCAAGCATTGGCAGAACAATCCAGAATTGTACGGTTACCGTTAAACAGAGTAGGGCAACTAAACAAAATTAGTAAAGCCTACAGTAATTTAGAGCAAGAATATGAACGTGAGCCAAGTGCAACCGAGTTAGCTAAAGAATTAGATATGGATTTAACTGATGTAAGCGATACACTTAAGATATCTGCTCGTCACGTATCGATGGACGCTCCTTTTGCAACAGGAGATGATAACAGACTACTTGATGTTTTATCTAATGATTCTCAACCTTCTCCTGATGCCTCTTTGATGTCCGATTCATTAAAAAATGAAATTGAAAGAGCCCTTTCAACTTTAACCGAACGTGAAGCAGAAGTTATTAAACTATATTTCGGATTAAATAAAGAACATTCTCTTACATTGGAAGAAATTGGAGAAAAGTTTAATTTAACCAGAGAACGTGTAAGACAAATTAAGGAAAAAGCTATCCGCAGATTACGACATGCTTCCAGAAGTAAAAACCTACGTGCCTATTTGGGATAAATTGAAAGAATGAGCCTTATAAAGAAAATATTTCTTTTACTTGGAATAAGCACCTTGTTAATTAATTTTACAGGGTGCTCATCCGGTTCATTTACACCAAGATACGGCGATAAAAAAAAACACATAAAAGATCTAATTAAAGACAATAAAAATAATTCGGATACATTATTTACATTAGAAGAATTACCGGATTCCTTATTAGACTATTACGATAAATATGACGATGAAGAGTATATTGGTACTAATATAAGTCGCGATTCTATTTTGGCATTTTTAAATAGAGAGACTGCGGGACCGGAAATAACCGAAAGAGATAGAATAATTTTTGAGGTAATTAAATATTTAGATACACCGTATAGATACGGAGGTACGAGTGAAAGAGGGTTAGATTGCAGTGCTTTTACGGGTTCGGTTTATCGTAATTCCTTGCAAATTAATTTGCCTAGATCATCTGCCGATCAGTTTGGGGTTGGTGAAAAACTAAGAAATCAAGACGACTTAGAATTTGGCGATTTAGTTTTCTTTAAAACAAGACGTAGGGCAAGAGTAAGTCATGTTGGTATCTATTTAGGTGAAAGGTTATTTGCCCATGCAAGCACTTCTAAAGGGGTTATTGTTTCGTCTTTAGATGAAACATATTATAAAAAACGTTATGTAGGTGCCCGCCGAGTT
>DAINPX010000122.1:0-8466 GCA_036743235.1 Melioribacteraceae bacterium | reverse complement strand
ATAGGCTCGCGCCACATCGCCACCTACTGAGTCCCAAATTTTTTTCATTTCAGGATGGTCGTACGAGTGTTTTCTGAACTCAAACGAAACAGCACGAGAAATTAAACCGAATAATAATAAAATTAACGCAAGATAAAAGCCGCTAAAAACGGTTGCATAAACTACAGGAAAAGCTGCAAAAATAGCACCGCCTCCGGTTAATAACCATACTTCGTTCCCATCCCAAACTGGACCTATTGCATTAAGGTTAATTCTTTTTTCCTCTTCCGATTTTGCAAAAAAATGTAAAATACCTACTCCTAAATCGAATCCGTCAAGAATAGCATAGCCGATAATTAAAACACCGACTAATAAAAACCAAATAATATTTAAGTCAATCATGCTTTTACCTCCAATACTTTAACATAATTAGGTCCTTTGTCTATTTCTTTCTTCAAGAAAAATATTAATGCTGCAAGTAACAATATATCTATTATTGCAAATAAAATTATCGAGAATAATATTTCACCGGCAGATACATTAAAAGAAATAGCATCTTTTGTTTTCATAAGTTTCCAAACAATCCATGGTTGTCTTCCTACTTCGGCAGCAATCCACCCCAATTGGCAGGCAATTAAAGGAAGCGGTATAGACCAAACTAAAACTTTTAATAGCTTTTTACTGTTATATAGTTTTTCTTTTCGTAATAAAAATACGGATAACCCCATAATAAAAATAAAGTACATTCCTAATGCAACCATATTATGGTAAGAAACAAAAGTAATAAATAATGGGGGGATATTTTCACGCGGAAATTCGTTTATCCCTTTTACCGGATGACTAAAATCGCCAAATGCAAGCCAGCTTAAAACACCGGGTATTTCGATTTTTGCTTTTAATTCCGGGGGTGAATCAGTCGGAAAAGCAAAAATAGCAAGTGGAGCACCTTCAACTGAAGTATAAAGACCTTGAGTTGCAGCAAATTTTTCCGGTTGAGTTTTTGCTACCTGTCTTCCATGCTCGTGTCCAAACGGAAAAACTTCCAAAAGGGAGACAATTAAGCCGAAAATAACCGAAATTTTTAAGGATTTTTTCATCAGTTCGGTATCTTTGTTTTTTAGCAATAAATAAGCAGAAACACCCGCCATAAAAAAAGCACCGCTAATTAAAGCAGCATCAACAGTATGGAAATAACGTACTAAAGTACTTGGGTTAAATACGGCTGCCCAAAAGTCAACTAATTCTGCCCTAACAAGTTTTGCCATTGCTGGGTCAATAACTTTTAAAGCTTCAAAAGCTTCAATAGATAAAATTTCTCCTGTTTTAGTATTTTTTAACACAAAACCTGCCGGTGTTTGTTGCCAACTATTTGCCACAATAATCCAAAAAGCCGATAAAGTAGCACCAAAAGCAATCATTAATGTCGAAAACCAATGAAATGCTTTAGAAACGCGGTTTCTTCCAAAAAGAAAGACTCCAAGAAATACCGATTCTAAAAAGAAAGCAAAAATACCTTCGGCAGCAAGCGGAGCACCAAAAATATCGCCAACAAATTTGGAATATTCCGCCCAATTTGTACCAAACTGAAATTCCATTACAATTCCGGAAGCTACACCGACACCAAAAATTAGTGCAAAAAGCTTACCAAAAAATTTACCCAATTTTACATAAACTTCTTCTTTTTTCCTCCAGCCTAAGGTTTCAATTATAAAAATAAGCCACGCTAAACCAATTGAAATGGGCGGAAACAAAAAATGGAAACCTACAGTCATTGCAAACTGGATGCGTCCTAATAATACCGGGTCCAACATCTTTTTACTCCTTAAATTTAGTTATAAATTATAAGTTAATTACTTTACAGCTGTTTTTATTGTTAATATCAACTAAATATTTTAATGATTTCGATTTTAAATGAGAGCGTACCATATTTTGGGCTTCACTCCATACAGTATGAACAGCACACCAATTAGTACGATGGCAAAAGTCGGGTTCAAAAAAACACTGATTAAAGAAAATTTTGCCTTCAATTGCTTCAATAATTTCTAATAGGCAGATATCGTTGGCATCTTTAGATAATCTTACGCCTCCGTTAATACCTCTTATAGAATTAATTAAATTTGATTTTGTCAATTTATTTAAAATTTTTTGTAAAAAAGGTTTGGGAATATCACCAAATTCTGCAATATCTTTTGTTGGTATTAATTTATCGTTTGGCTGATTTGCCAAAAATAACATTGCACGTATTGCGTATTCACAAGCTAATGTAATTTGCATAAAAATTTTTACTTTTTAGGCAATATAATGAATTTTTATTAAAAGTGGATAAAAATTATCTACTTTATAAAAAATTTTTTTTTGCCAAAAATTTATTATATTGTAAAAAGAAATAATATTACTTGGATTTTAGGAGTAAGGATGGAAAGCTTTAAAAATAATGACAAGTTTGTAAAGGTAATTATTATTAGTTTGGTTATTGTAGTTGGTTTATTATTTATTTGGCAATGGATTGATTATTATAATAACTTAGAAGAATATAATTTAGAAAAAGTTAAAATCAAACTAAGCTTTCATTCCTCTGAAATTGAAGAAAGATTGCTTAACTATAAAAGTGAAATATTCAGCATAAATGAAACAAATAAAAATAATATTTTGGAATTGACTAAAATATTAGAAAGTAAAAGTGAAAAAAAAATTAATATTTCCATTTATGAAAAAGCACTGTCAAAATATAAAGAAGTTAGTAGTCTTAAATATCTTTATTTATTAAATAAAAATAATAAAATATTATACTCGTATCCCGAAAATACAGAAATTACCGATAAAAAAATTTCTACAAGAATATTGACATTAACCAAACCTTATGAACCCAAATTTTTATCTCCTCAGTTTAATGAAAAAACAAAGGAATATTTGATTCCGATATTTATTACAATTCCAACAGTTGATAATAATTCTCTACTTTCCGGTAAACTAATATTGTTAATTGATGCAGCAAAATATTTTAAACTTTGTTTAGATTATCCGCTTCAAAATTATAATTCTAACGAATCGTATTTAATTAAAAAAGAAGCAAATTGGTATTATTTTATTTCACAATTAAATTATATAAAGAGTAATACTTTAGATGTTAATATAGATATGACAGCTGTTGATGAGGTTTCACGAGCTGTTATGATTAAAACAGGTATTTATATAGGAGTAGATTATTTAGGCGAAAAGGTTGTTGCTAATATTTCAGAGATAGATAAAGAAAATTGGTACTTAATAACTAAAATTAATTATGAAGAACTGCAAGCTTCAAACAACAAAATTTATTTTAAGTATTATTTATTTACTGCAACAGCTGTTATATTATTAATTTTATTATTTGTTTCGTTCAAAAAAACAAAAGTTTCGGTAGCAAAAGAAGATGAAAATTTAAAAGATTATGAATTATTATTAAAGCGTTTAAGAAGAGGTGAATTAATTGCTAAAGTTGGTAATTGGGAAGTTGATTTTAATACAATGCAAGTATTCACTTCGTTGGGGGCACGAGAAATTTACGGGCTTGATGAATCTGATCTAACCTTTAGCGATATAAAAAAAATTCCCCTACCTGAATATAGGGAGAATTTAGATAAAGAGATGGATAATTTGTTAAGATTTAAAATTCCATATAATATTGAATTTAAAATTCGTAACAGAAAAACCGATAAAATAATTGATATACATTCAGTTGCGGTATATAATGAAGAAGAGAGGAAAGTTTACGGAGTAATAAAAGATATTACCGAAGAAAATAAGATAAAAAAACAATTAAAAGAAGCAGAAGAACGATTAAGATTTGCAATAGAAGCCGGTAATTATGGAGTTTGGGATATGGATTTTGAAACCGGAGAATTATTCTGGAATGAAAGTTCATATAATTTACTTGGGTACAAAAACAACGAAATAAAATTGACTTTTGAATTATGGCAAAATTCATTACACCCCGAAGATTTAAAAAAGATGATATTGATTTTTGAACAAATTAGTAAAAATTCAATAACCGAGTTTTCATTTGAATATAGAATAAAAAATAAAAACGGAGACTATATTTGGTTAATGAGTAAAGGAAAAGTTGCCGGATATAATAACAACGGTAAACCGAATAGATTAGTTGGGGTAAATATTAATATTCACGATAAAAAAACTGCAGAATTGGAATTGAAAAAAATTGAATGGATGTTGTTAAGGCAAACTGTAATTACCAACGAGGATAAGGAAAAGAAAAACTTTATTTTTAAAACAGATGCCAAGGGGTTAATTTATGATAATATTAATAAAGAAATTTTGCAAGGAATAATGTTTGATTATTTACAATTGTTGGAAAGCTCTTCTATTGTTTTTGAGCGAGACGGCAGTTATGCTTTGGGTATTTTTCAATCGGATTGGTGCATTAACTTACATGAGTCTAAAAAATTACGTAAAAATTTGAATAACGGTAATAGATGTACAATTTGTTTTTATAACGAATGGGAATTTTGTGGAAAAGTTGCTATTGAGAAAAAAACAATAGTTACTTATAAATGCGAAGCAGGTATCGAAATAATAGGAGTTCCAATATTTGTTTTTGGTCAAGTTTTGGGCAGCCTATGTGCAGCTTTAACTTCTCCGACACAGGTTACCGAAGAATTAGAAAAAATTTCCGGTATATACAATTTACCTGGAATGATGTTACGAAAATCTTCTTTTAATTATGATAAAAGACCGCAATATATAATTGAGTTGGCGAAGGAAAGAATAAATATATCGGCTAAATTAATTGGTACATTAGTAGAAAAAAGCATAACAGAGCGCGATTTATTTAGAAACCGAGAATTATATAAAAGTTTAGTGGAAAGTTCCGATTCTATAATTGTAATGATTGATAAAAAGGGATATATTCTTTATATAAACAATATTGCTGCCGGATATTATAATTTAAGTCCCGATAAATTAATTGGTCAAAATTTAGCTGATATTTTTGAAACGGCAAATTTAAATATCCAACTTAAATATATTGAACAAGTTTTTAATGAAGGAACAAAAGTTGTCGAAACTTCTACATTTTCGATTTTGGGAGAAGAAAGAGCATTTAGAACCAATATTTATCCCGTAAAAAACAAAGAAGGTGAAATATACGCTGTTTTAGTTAACGCAACCGATATTACCGAACTTAAAGAAGCTGAAACGGAAAAGAAAAATTTGGAAGAATTGTTTTATAGTTTAATGGATTATTTTACCGGCGGTATATTTATTAAAGATAGAAAAGGAGTAGCTTTATATGTTAATAAATATTTAAAAGATATGTTTAATGCAGAAAGTTGGATTGGTAAAAATGCTATTGAAAGTTTTCCCGGAGAAATTGGTGAAAGATTATTTATTGACGATATGAATACTTTTGAAAAAGGGTATCAAAAAATAGTTGAAACAATACCATGCCTTGACGGAAAAGAGAGATATTACGAAACTCATAAATTTATTATAGAAAGAGAAGGAATGGAACCTCTATTGGGCGGTTTAACCGTTGATATAACTGCCACAATAAAAGCACAACAATCTTTAGTGTTAATAAAACAACAGCAAGAAAGGATATTAAATGCACTGCCGGATATGATTTTTGAACTGGATAATAATTTTGTTATTAGATGGGTTAATACATTTTGTGAAAAATATTTTGGTAAAGAGATAATTGGTAAACATATTAATAATTTTGTTAAAGGAATAGACGAACAGATTAAAATTGCGGGTAATAAAGCCATAGACAAGGTATATTATTATGAAAACCATACCGAAAATTTTGAAGAAAGCAAATATTTTGGCTGGTGGTTTAAGGCAGAATTTGATGAGAATGATAAACTTGTTAATATTATTGCAGTTGCCAGAGATATAACGAATAGTAAAAATTTTGAAAATAAAATTTTAAAGCTGAATGCCGAGCTTGATTTACGCGTAAAAGAAAGGACTGCAGAATTAGAAACTGCTAATAAAGAATTAGAAGCTTTTACTTATTCTGTTTCGCACGATTTACGTAGTCCTTTACGTGCAATTGATGGATTTTCCAGAATTATTCTTGAAGATTATTCCCAAGTTCTTGACGAAGAAGGTGTTAGGTTGTTTAATGTAATTAGACATAATACAAAAAAAATGGATCAGTTAATTACGGATTTATTACAACTATCTCGTGTTACAAAACAACAAATTAATAAAGAAGAAATAGATATGACAGAATTTATTAACGAGTTATACGATGAAATTGCAAATGAAGATACTAAATCAAAATTCCAGTTTATTTGTAAAGATTTAATTAATACCAATGCCGATAAAACTTTAATGCGCCAAGTTTGGATTAATTTAATTTCAAATGCAATTAAATATACTTTACCTAAAGGAAATAGGGTAATAGAGGTTAGCAGTTATGAAGACGAGAATTATATAATAACAAAAATAAAAGATACGGGTGTAGGTTTTAATCCCGAATACTCAGCTAAACTTTTTGGTGTATTCCAGAGATTGCATAGGGTAGAAGAATTTGAAGGAACAGGTGTTGGATTAGCAGTAGTCAAGCGTATTGTTGATAAACATGGCGGAAAAGTATGGGGCGAAGGAAGAATTAACGATGGGGCTACTTTTTACGTAGCAATTCCTAAAGTAAACTAAATATATTGGAGAAACGATGGTAAACGATGTTGTAATTGAAATTTTGTTAGTGGAAGATAATCCAAACGATGCAGAATTAACCTTACGAGCTTTAAAGAAAAATAAAATTGCAAATAGTATTGTGCATGTAAAAGACGGAGAGGAAGCTTTGGACTTTCTGTTTGGTTTTAATCAATATGCCAATAGGGAATTAAGTAACAAACCAAAGCTAATATTATTAGATTTAAAACTTCCAAAAGTTAGTGGAATAGAAGTATTACAAAAAATTAAAAGTTCGGAACAGACAAAGTTTATTCCTGTTGTAGTGTTAACTTCTTCAAAGGAAGAAAGGGTTATAATAGGGACATACAACTTAGGAGTAAATAGCTATATAGTAAAACCTGTTGATTTTGATAAATTTATTGAGGCTGTAAGAGATTTGGGGTTTTATTGGCTTGTGCTTAATCAAAGACCAAGTAACTATTAATTTAAAATTAAAGCGGGAGAAAAAGCTCCCGCTTTTAGGATATAGGAACATCAACTAAAAGTTGAAAACATTAGGCATATTTATCAACAAATGAACCTTTTTTAAGATCACCGTACTCAGTTGAATCTTGCGATTGATTATTTTGATTCATCTCTAAAACCAAACGAATTAGTTTTTCTGAAGAAGATTCAGTCAGTCTTTCGTCTTTAACCACAAGGCTTTCTACAGGTTCGGCTTTTTCAGGTTGCTTTTTAGTAGTTTGTCCCACTAATCCGTATGTACCTGCATCGGAAAATATTTTATTTATTTCCATACAAGCCTCCATGCTTTTTTGTTGTTCCTATAAGTATAGCTTCCTAAACGATTATCGAAAATTACTAAAAAAAGTTTAGCTATTAAAATTTAAATAAGTTAAGTAAATCTTATTTTTAACAAAAAAAATTGCATTTTAAAAATGTTTTTTTTAAGTTGATATTAATATATTATAATATAAATGCTAAAGGGATATAATGAAAAACTTTACACTAATTTTTGTTTATTTGATTTTTGCTGTTGGTTTAACTTTTGGTCAATCAGAAAAAATAAATTCGAAATTAATTTTAAAATTAACAACTTTAGAAAGTAAAACTGAAAAAGTATGGATATTTTTTACCGATAAAGGTGGTTATACCGAAAAATATTATTCAAATCCGCTTTTAGTCGTTTCAAAAAAGAGTTTAGATAGAAGAAACAAATTAAAGACTTTTGATAAAGGGATTGACTATATCGATTTACCGGTTAATGAACAATATATTAACGAAATTAAAAGTTTAGGGGTTACGGTAATACAAAAAAGTAAATGGTTTAACGGAATTAGTTGTAATGCCGATATATCTATAATTAATAAAATTAGCAAGTATGATTTTGTGAAAAAAATTGAACTTGTAGAAAAATATAAATCAATAAATTTAGTTGATGAAAGCTCGGAAGGTTTTGAAATTAATCAAATGCAACCAAAAGGAGTTAATACATATAATTACGGTTCTTCTTATACTCAATTACAACAAATTAATGTTCCTGCGGTTCATAATTTGGGTTATAAAGGGCAAGGTGTTGTTGTTGGTGTATTAGATGCAGGGTTTAATAATTTGCCTCATGAAGTATTCAACAGTATGGATATTATGGCGGCGTACGACTTTGTAAATAACGACCCTGATGTTGGTGACGGTACGGGGATGGGGGAAGGAAGCCATGGTACACAAACTTTATCTACAATTGGGGGCTTTAAAGACGGAAAATTAATAGGTCCTGCTTTTGCTTCTACTTATATTTTGGCTAAAACCGAAAATACCGAAAGCGAAACACCGGTTGAAGAAGATAAC
>DAINPX010000121.1:2561-8508 GCA_036743235.1 Melioribacteraceae bacterium | reverse complement strand
TCTCTTTCTTCATGGCTGAAGGATTATCTTTATATCACTTTAGGAGGAAATAGAAAAGGGAAAGTACGCCAATATGTTAACTTAATGATTACAATGTTATTAGGCGGTTTATGGCACGGAGCTGCATGGAAGTTTGTTGTGTGGGGCGGAATTCATGGATTTATTCTTGCAGTTGAAAAATTCTTAAACTTCCCTAATTGGGTTAAAGAAAGTAAAATTAAACATATTATTGGTGTTATTGTTACTTTTCATATTGTTTGTTTGGCGTGGATATTTTTTAGAGCCACCTCTTATCAAAGTGCAATTGATATGATTAATCAAATTTTATTTTACTTTAACGGTGCGGTATTTTTCCAATTTATTGAAGCCTATCCTGCAATTGTATTTTTAATGATTATTGGATTCTTATTACATTTTGCACCTAAAACTTGGGAAGTTAAAACCGAACGTTTTGTCGAAAAACTTCCGTTAGTAGGAAAAGCTTTGGTTTTAGTTGTTGTTATTTGGTTAGTTATTCAGGTAAAATCAAGCGATATTCAACCGTTTATTTATTTTCAGTTTTAATATTGTTACTAATTATTTTGTGATATAAGGCAGCTTCAAAACTATTGAAGTTGCCTTTTTTATTTGTTATAAAATATAGAAATATTAAAGTTTTAGCATCATTGCAGTTATTAATTAATAACAACTATTAATTTGTTTTTGAAGCATAAATAAATTATATTAAATATTACAGAGTAAAATATTTGCTAATTTATTCATCAATTACTTTAAAACGCAAGGGGTATTTATTATTAAGAATATTCAACTTATAGTATTATTTTTTAGTGTAATTCTATTTTTAAGTTTTGTAAATGTTAATGCCCAAGATAACAAAAGTATGATGAATTTATGGGTAAATTCGGGTATTGGCATTAATAACTCAAAAGTATTAGCTTTTGGCAGTAATATTAATGTTAAAACATTTTCTTTTTATTCTCAAATTGGCTTTCAAAAGATATCCCGTCTTGTTGGTGGCGTTGATGACGGTAACGTAAAAGGTGAGCTTACGTCGAATGCTATAAATTTAGGGGTTGGGTTGTTATTACAAAAAAACTATTATTACGGGGCATTTTTTGTTGGACCGGCAGTAGTATTTGGAGATGAAAGAGGGAATAAAATAATTGAAGAAAACATTACATATCAATTATTCAATAAAAGTAAATTTGTAACTTTGGGTATAACATTCAACTCTCAGTTCTTTGTATATATTTATAAAAATACTGCTTTAGGATTAGAGCTTTACGGGGTATTAAATAATAAGAGGAGTATGGCAGAAATTAAAACTTCAGTATGTTTTTACTTAAATTATTTATAAACCCAATTTTTAATAATATAAAATTTATGAAGTATATGAATAAACTATTGTTAGCTTCAATTTTATTAATTAATTTGACTGTGTTTGCACAAGATGATAGCACCGACTTTAGATATTGGATAAATACGGGTATTGGGGTAAACAGCTCGTCAACGGCTGCCTTCGGTGCAAATTACAATTTTTCGCTTGGGGAATTATATTCACAAGTCGGTTATCAATCAATATACAGATATATAGGAGAATATAACTACGATTATAGTTATATGGAATTTCCGTTAAAAGCAGTTAATATTGGTATTGGTGATGTTGTTATAGGAGAATATTATTTCGTTTCGTTTATGATTGGACCTGCATATGTTTGGGGTACTAAAAAAGAACTTACTTCAAGATT
This sequence comes from Melioribacteraceae bacterium, assembly GCA_036743235.1. GTDB lineage: Bacteria > Bacteroidota > Ignavibacteria > Ignavibacteriales > Melioribacteraceae > JAEXOD01. Next base: position 6,760 of record DAINPX010000121.1, on the reverse strand, counting down.
AAATATCTTTAACCATAATATTGCCGAAGAAGTTGACTTTTCAACGGTAGGGTTAGTTTTTAACACCCAGTTTATATTTACATTTATTAAAGAGATGGGGATTGGGGTGGAACTTTACGGTAATATTAATTCCGAAAGAAGCCTTGCAGAAATTAAATTAACTTTTCATCTAAATAACGGAAAATTTATTTATTAATCCGATTATTATTATAAAATAAAAAAGACGTCATTTAAAAAGACGTCTTTTTTTATTACAAGTACAATTTTTTATCCTATTACGTTAAATCCCGTATATTTTTGTAATACTTCGGGTACAATAATTTTACCTTCGGGTGTCTGATAATTTTCTAAAATAGAAACCATTAAACGACTTGTGGCAAGTCCGCTTCCGTTTAACGTATGAACAAATTCAAGTTTTTTATCACTCTCTTTTCTAAAACGAATATTGGCTCGTCGTGCTTGAAAGTTTTCAAAATTGCTACAAGATGAAGCTTCCAGCCAGCGGTTTTCGGCAGGTGACCATGTTTCTATATCGTAACATTTTGCAGCAGAAAAACTTAAATCGCCGGTACATAACATTAAAATTCTATACGGAATTTTTAATGCCTGTAAAATATCCTCGGCATCTTTAACTAATTTTTCCAATTCATCATACGAGGTTTCCGGCTTTACAAATTTTACCATTTCAACTTTATTAAATTGGTGCAAACGTAAAAAGCCTTTGCTATCTTTACCGTAACTTCCTGCTTCGCGGCGGAAACAAGCCGAGTAACCAGCATATTTAATGGGGAGTTGTTTTTCTTCTAATACTTCGTTACGGTGTAAATTGGTAATAGGCACTTCGGCAGTAGGAATTAAAAACAACTCGTCTTTTGTAATATTGTACATGTCCTCTTCCATTTTAGGAATTTGACCGGTACCTTTCATGCTATCTCGGTTAACAACAAAAGGGGGAAATACTTCGGTATAATCGTGTTGATTGATATGTACATCCAACATGTAATTAATTAACGCACGTTCCAAAGTTGCACCTTTTCCTACATAAACAGGAAAACCGCTACCACTTATTTTAGCACCGCGTTCAAAATCCAATATGCTGTTTTTTTTGCCTAACTCCAAGTGGTCTAATGGTTTTTGTTCGTTTTCAAAACTAAATCCTTCCGGTAACCAAGTTCTTGCAACAACGTTATCTGCTGCACTTTTGCCTAAAGGAACAGAGTTATGCGGTAAATTAGGAATCCACAATAATAGGGTATTTAGTTTTTCGTCAATTTCTCTTAGGTCGTCATCAAGTTGTTTTATCTCATCCGAAACCGTTTTCATTTCAGCTACAATTTCTTCGGTGTTTTCGCCGGCACGTTTTAATCGTGCAACTTCTGCGCTAACTTTATTTTTTTTTGCTTTTAATTCTTCGGCTTTTTGCAAGTTGGCACGTCTTTGTTTATCAAGTTCAATTACTTGGTCAACAGTGCTTTTTTCGTTTTTGCTTTCAACACCTGCTTTAACAATTTCAGGGTTTTCTCTAATAAATTTTAAGTCTAACATTTATAAATTCCTTATAATTTCAATTCTATTTAACAACTATGTTGTAAATTTTATTTTTAACATAAATTTCTTTTACAATTGTATTACCTACGGTATATTGTTTTACTTTGTCGTCTAAGTAAACTGCTTTTTTTACTTCTTCATCGCTACTGTTAATTGCAACTTCAACTTTAGCACGCAATTTACCGTTAATTTGTACCGGTATTATAACATTATCTTCAACTAAAGCTTTGGTATCTAAAACAAACCAAACCGGATTTTCGTAAATGCTTGTTTCGTTACCTAATATTTCCCAACATTCTTCACCTAAATGAGGTGCCAACGGAGATACTAAAGTAATAAAACGCTGTAATACATATAATTTAATTTCGTCTCTGCAATTTTTAATGTTATCGTTAATTACATTTAAAGCTTCCATTAAAATTGCAATAGTTGTATTAAATCTAAAACTATCAATTTCTTTTTCGTATTTATTTATTGCCTGATTAATTTTTCTGTAAACAACTTTTTCCGAATCAGTTAAGTCGGCAATAATATATATATCTTCGGCTTTAAAGTTTTTAACAATATCTTTATGGTTAGTTGCCAAATCATAAATACGTTGTGTAAATCTTTCCAATCCTACAATCCCTTTATCATTCCAATCTCCGCCTAAGTCATATTGTCCCATAAACATTATATACATGCGAAAAACATCGGCACCATATATTGAAATATAATCGTCCGGGTTAACAACATTCCCCTTGGATTTTGACATTTTTGCACCTTGGTTGGTTATAGTACCTTGGTGAATTAGTTTTGCAAAAGGTTCGTCGCATGAAACCATTCCCAAATCGCGTAAAAATTTATGAATAAAACGGGCGTACAATAAATGCATTGTAGCGTGTTCGGCACCTCCTACATACATATCAACCGGTGTCCAGTTTTTAGCAAGTTCCGTATTAAACATGCCTTCGTCAAATTTTGGATCGAGATAACGTAAATAATACCAAGATGAATCCACAAAGGTATCCATAGTATCCGCTTCACGTTTTGCAGAACCACCACACTTAGGACAAGTTGTATTCATAAAATTTTCATTTTTTAGTAAAGGGCTACCTCCGGACGGTTTAAATTCAACGTCATAAGGTAAAACAACAGGCAAATCTTCTTCGTTAACGGGTACTTGACCACATTTTTCGCAATAAACTATAGGTATTGGTGTTCCCCAATATCTTTGACGGCTTATCAACCAATCGCGAAGTCTATAATTAACTTTTCTATCTCCAATTCCTTTTTCTATTAAATAATCGGTAACTTTATCAATCCCTTCATCACTATTAATACCGTCAAACATTCCGGAGTTTATCATTGTGCCAACTTCGGTATAAGCTTTAACTAATTCATCTTTTTCATTTGTGCCGGGTTCTAAAATAACTTTAATTATAGGGAGATTATATTTTTTCGCAAAGTCAAAATCTCTTTCGTCATGTGCCGGTACAGCCATTACCGAACCTGTTCCGTAAGAAGCCAAAACATAATCTGCCACCCAAATAGGTACTTTTTTATTATTTACCGGATTTATTGCATAAGCACCTGTAAAAACGCCGGTTTTTTCTTTTACGGTACTTGTACGTTCAATTTCCGAAAAGTGTTTAACTGTTTCTATATATTCATCAACGGAAGCTTTATTTTCTTCGGTTGTTATTTTAGCAACCAAATCGCTTTCCGGAGCTAAAACCACATAAGTTACGCCAAATAATGTATCGGGTCTGGTTGTAAATACTGTAATTTTTTCATCGTGCCCTTCAATGCTAAATTTGGCTTCCGTACCATAACTTTTACCAATCCAATTGGTTTGCATAATTTTTGTTTTTTCGGGCCAATCTATTTTATCCAGTCCTTCAAGTAATTCATCAACATAATCGGTTATTTTAAAGAACCATTGCGAAAGCATCCTTTTTTCAACTTTTGCACCGCTACGTTCCGCAGTTCCGTCAGGCAATACTTGTTCGTTAGCCAATACTGTTTGGTCTATCGGATCCCAATTTACGGGAGCTTCTTTTTTATACGCTAAGCCACGTTTATATAATTGTAAAAACAACCACTGGTTCCATTTGTAATATTCGGGAACGCAAGTCATTAATTCGCTATCCCAATCGTACATACAACCCATACGTTTTAACATTTCGCGTATATCACGAATATTATTCATTGTACTATCGTAAGGATGAATACCGGTTTTAATTGCATAACTTTCGGCAGGTAAGCCAAATGCATCATATCCCATCGGTTCAAATACATTAAATCCTTTTAATTTTTTAAACCTTGCCCAAGTATCGGTTGGTCCGTAATTATACCAATGTCCGCAGTGTAGTTTAGAACCCGAAGGGTATGAAAACATTACTAAACAATAAATTTTATCTTTAAGACTATTTAAGTCCGTTTTGTGAATTTTACGTTCTTCCCAACGTTTGACCCAACGGTCTTCTACTTCTGAAAATGGATATTTCATTTTATTTACGCACAATTATTAAAAATTAACCTGTAAGTTATTAAAATAATTGAACTTTTTCAACTAAATTGTTTTAATAGAAGGATGTTGTCATCTTAAAGTTAAACGTTAGTAATGTGAGAAAGTATCTGCCCCCAAAAAAGAAGATTTTTAATTTCTT
>DAINPX010000121.1:0-2461 GCA_036743235.1 Melioribacteraceae bacterium | reverse complement strand
ACGTTAGTAATGTGAGAAAGTATCTGCCCCCAAAAAAGAAGATTTTTAATTTCTTGTTTAAATCTAATATCTAATATCTAAAATCTAAAATCTAAAATCTATCGTCTAATGTCTATCGTCTAAATTCTGAATTATACTAAATTTTATTAAATTGCAACTAAAGTAAATACCTTGTTGTTAAAATTTAAATTAACTAATTAAATTAAATATGATTAAAGCCAAACATAATTATTGGGCACGGTTTGTTTTTAATATTTATATTAACAAGCAGATTAAAACATATTTTAACGGATTTAAATTAATTAATAGTTTACCTTTAATTGATGAAAATAAAAGTTTAATTGTATTACCAAATCATTTTAGTTGGTGGGATGGTTTTTTAATAGACTACTTAAACAGAAAATTATTAAACAGAAATTTTTATATTTTAATGTTGGAAGAACAATTAAAAAAATATTGGTTTTTCCAAAAACTTGGAGCTTTTTCAATAAATCAAAATAACCCTAAAAGTATAATTGAAACGAGTATTTATTTTAAACAACTTTTAGAAAATAAAAAGAATTTAATTGTATTTTATCCGCAGGGCAAAATTGAAAAATTTGGATATGAAAACATTACTTTTAAAACAGGTATTAAAGTTTTTTTAAAGTGTAAAGAAGAGGAAACACAAATTTTACCAATTGGATTTAAGTTTGAGTACTACGAAAATAAAACTCCCGATATTCTTGTTCGTTTTGGTAATGTTATAAGTCCTAAAGAACCAAATTTGGATATATTAATTAAAGACGAATTTATAGAAAATATTAAACAACTTGATATAACTTCACAAAATAAAAATTGTGGGGCAAAGTTATAATGGAAATAGTTTTTTACTTATTGTTAGGTTTTAATTTAATAGTGTTTTTAATTATTCTGTTCAATTTTTTAACCGCTCCTAAATTATACAATAAAAAAATAAATATTAAGAATGAGCCGTTTATTAGTGTTTTAATTCCGGCAAGAAATGAAGAAGAAAATATTTTAGCGTGTTTAGATTCAGTTAATAATCAAAACTATAAAAATTATGAAATTATTGTTTTAGATGATAATAGCAGCGATAATACGTATAATTTGGTTAAACAAATAGAATTAAAAAACGACAAAATAAAACTTATTAAAGGGAAGCCGTTGCCGGAAGGTTGGAAAGGGAAAAATTGGGCTTGTAACTTACTAAGTAAACAAGCCAAAGGTGAATATTTGTTATTTATGGATGCCGATGTTAAATTAATGCCAAATACATTATTATATAGCATTTATTTGTTCAATAAATTTAAATTAAACGTATTATCTGCATTTCCAACACAAATTACAAAAAGTTTTGGCGAAAGAATAATTGTCCCCTTAATGAAGTGGTTGTTATTATCATTTTTACCGTTAAAATTAGTATATAAATATAAAAATGAAAAGTTAATAGCTGCCAACGGTCAATTTATTATGTTTAAAAAAGAAGTTTATGATTATTTGGGAGGGCATAAATCGGTAAAAGATAATGTTGTTGAAGATATGGAGTTTGCATTGTTAACTAAACGTAATAATTTTAAGTTAATGACAACTTTAGGTAATGATGCGGTTTTTTGCAAAATGTATAATAGCTTTAGTTCGGCATATTGGGGTTTTAGTAAAAATTATTTTCAAGGTTTTAAAATGCATTGGTTACCGTTTTTGTTGCTTCAATTGTTCTTTTTGTTTTTATTTGTATCTCCTTTTATTATTAGTTTATTTAATGTAAATTTTCTCACAATTGTTTTTATTATTTTATTGGGAAGGGTTTTATTGGCAATAAATACAAAAGATAATATTATTTTTAGTATATTAATGCATATTATTCAAATTATTGTACTTGCTTTAATTGCGTTTAATTCGGTTATATCTTTAAAAAAGAATAGGATATTATGGAAAGGAAGAAAAGTTTAGAAGTAAAGAAAAAAACAGTTAAAACATCTAAAAATGAAAACAATAGCAAAGATAAAGCACAAATATTAAATGAAGAAAAGTTTATAATAATTATTTTTGCCATATTTTATTTTGTTGGAATAATCGGACATATTCTTCCCTTAACAAGAAAAATAATGTTTAATTTAACACCTTACGTTTTGTTGGTTTCTTCTTTAGTAATTTACTTTTATTTTGAATCCAAACAAAAAGAAAAGTTTAATATTTGGGTTTTAGGTACATACCTATTTACATTTGTTGCCGAAGTTATAGGAGCAAATACAGGAGTTTTGTTTGGTAGTTATAGTTATACCAACAATTTAGGTTTTAGGCTAATGAACGTTCCTTTGGTAATTGGGTTAAACTGGGTTTTTATTGTATTGGGGGCAAATTTAATAGCAAAAAGAATTAATCAAAATATTTATATAATATCTTTTATTGCGGCTTTAATAACCGTAATATTTGATATAGTATTAGAACCGGCTGCAAT
>DAINPX010000120.1:0-8561 GCA_036743235.1 Melioribacteraceae bacterium | reverse complement strand
AGATATTTTAAAAAATATTAATAATAGAGGTGTTGAAAAAGTAAGAGCTATTGTAGAACACGGAAGATATTATAAAGGGAATGACAGAACGGTAAAATCTATTGTTAACGAGTGTGATATTAATGTTCCTAAGTTAATTAATAAACCGATGGATTATAGAGAAGTTTTTGTTACTCCGGTAACATCAATTTCTAAAGGTCAAAACGAATATATGTTTAGAATTTTATTAAATATTCCTTCAGATGCTCAATTTCCTGTTTTTGATATTAATATAAAACTACCGGATGAAGTGGCAAAAAATGCTGCAGGTAGCCAGTGGTACGATAAAATAACAATAAATAATAAAATTATTAAAAACGAAGGGCGTGTAAAAATAACCGCACCAATGGCAAGCAATTATTACGAAGCACAAATATCACCGGTTCAGATGGATAAAGAAGGAAGAAATGTTTTGGAAGTTAGATTTAAGTATTCTGCTTTTAAGGTATTTAAGGTTAGCGTAATGGCACAAAAACCGATAATAAAGAAAAATTAAATATAAAGAGGCTACGATGAAAAATAAAAAAGTTTATATTATTACAGGTGTTTCAGTTGTGGTATTAGCCGTTGTATTTTACTTTGTATTAAGAAAGGATTTATCGGGGAATATTATAATTCCATATATATCTCATCAAAAACCGGCTGTAGATCCTCATCTACCTAATGCAAACCCAATTGCCGATAAATTGGATGAAGTTCAGTTTGACGGATTGTTTAATATTTCGGCAAATGCAAGCGGAATTGTTTATGAAGACGGATTAGGCGAATTATTGGGTATTGACGAAAATAATGTAGTTTCTATTAGATTAAAGAAAAATGTAAAATGGCATAATAGTTTTAATGCTAAGTTGGAAGATAATGAAGTTAAAATTACCGAAGGTAATGCCGTCTATTTTTCGGCGGAAGACTTATTGTTTACTTTAAGACGTATTCAAAATTTGGGGAGTTTATCGCCGGATTATATTTTGGTATCTCAAGCAATGACAGATATTAATTTTACCGGACCGGATGCCGATAATGTGATTAAATTTCAATTTAAAAGTGATAGAATTTGGACAGAGCCGGATATTAAAGAAGTTTTGTCATTTAAAATATTACCCAAAAACAGCGATTTGAATGCATTAAACTATAATGTTGGTACAAGCAATTATTTACAAATTTCCAACCCAAATAACGAGCCTATGTTTTATAAATCGCCAATAGGAGTTGCTGAAATTCCATTCGTAAAATTAGCCCCATTTGTTGATAATAGTACGTTTGCCACAGAATTAAACAATACAAATATAAATGTATTATTGGATACTCCGTTTGGCAGTTTGAATTCAATTTTAAGTGATAAGGAAGACTATTTTTATAAAAGCAGCATAAGTACAACATTTTTTGCAATTCTTTATAATACTCAAAAATTAAATGTTAACCAAAGACAAGCTGCAAAATCGTTATTTAATAACAGAAGAATAATAGATAGGTTTTTTAAAATAGGAACAGAGCAACAACGTAATATTGTTGATTACAAGGGTAATAAAAATAATTATTACGATTATTTAAACTATAGCGTGTTCCCTCATTCATCATATTATTACGAAGAAAAAATAGTTATGCCTAAAGAAGTTAACTATGAAGCTAATTTATCTGTTTTGCCCGATACGTTAAGAATTGTTGCATGCGTTAATTACGGTTATCGCGAAGAATATAGCGAGTTAATTGATATACTAAACGATCCCAAAATTACCAAAGGGAAAGTTAAAGTAAAAGCAGTACAAAACGAAGATATTAAAAAAGGAAACTATGATGCTGTTTTAGTTGCCTTTACAGGTTATAGAAGTAATTTTTTATTCGATTTGTTTGATGTGTTTTTTAGAGAACCTAACCTTGAGACATATAGAATTAATTTAAAAACAAAAGTTATGGAGCAAGGACAACTTGGTCTAGATTATTTATCTTTACGTGAAGATAATAACTTCTGTAGAATTAACCTAAGTAGTTCAAGTGCCGAATCGGAAGCTTTAAAACAATTTGCCGATTATGTTTATGGATTTATGTCCACCCGAGAAATTGGTGATAAGCAAGCTTATGCCGAACGAATAGATGCATTAGAAAACGATTTAGCATTAGGATCGTGGTTGTTTTCGGTTCCTTCACTTTCTTACTTTAGTACTCAGTTTGATGCAAAAAGTATTAATTTATTCGGGGTAGCTTCGCAGTTAAGCACAATAGAAAATTGGAAAGAAAAGAAAAAGAAATAGGAAAAATAAATGATTAGATTGGTTGTTTTAATTTATTTTTGTGCCGTTTTTACTTCTTTTGGGCAAAGTATAGGCGATTTTGTAATTATTCAAAATCCGGCAAAATTAATTATTTGGAATAAGTTTAAACAGCCGATAAATGAATTTGAAAGGGGGATGTTTGCAAAAAACAAACCCCTGTTTATTACCAAACAAAACGGTGTTTTAAATGACGGAGTGCGAGCATATACGGAGATAGAAATTAACGGCAACAAATATTTTTTACTTAAGGAATTAAACGGTGATTTTTACGAACAAAATAAAGCCGGCAAAGTAGAATATTTCTTTAAAAAAAGGTATTATTACGATACAATTAAAATACTTAAAGAAAAGGGAAATTTATTGTATTCTGTTGACAAAAAACGACAAAGTAACATTAAAGAAGGAGAAACCGTAGTACGCATTTTTGAAGACGGAAAACTTTTTTATGTAAAATTAGAAGATAATAGTTATGGTTGGATGCAACTTGGTAATGTTGATAAGGATTATGCTAATATCAAAAAGAAATTAAAAGTAAAAACAAAAATAACTAATGATATTACTAAAAGAATAAAAGAGCGTTTTGATTATTTGAATAAATTAAATAATAAGTTATATTCAGAACTTAATAATCTAAAAAAAAGAAGCTTGCCTCCGGTTAAGTGGAACTTAACAATTGCAGAAAATAAAATTATTGCAACAACAAATCACTCTTTTAATAAGATTACCGAAAGCAATAAAATTTTGGTAAATAAGTTGGAAACAATTATTTTGGGAACAGGGTTAAGGGTTAAGCTTAATAATAACAATATTGAAATTTCAGAATAATATTTATGCAAAAAAAAGCTTTTGAACATTTAATAAGTGTTGTTTTTGTTGCAGTATTTTTAGTTGCAATTTATTTATTATTTCTAAAAAAAGAAGATGTAAATAAACCGAAGATGCAAATATCAACCAAACTTTTTGAAAAACAGATAATTGATTTTGGTGATAATTACGAAAAAGCATTATTGTTTGATATATTGAATATTTATACTCCGGATAGTATAGAACTTAACAGCAGTATTATTAGCAATATTGAAGATTTACAAACCGAAAAATTTACTGATTTTAACTTAAAATCGGGTAATGATAATAACGGATTAAGTTTTGGTGTTATTAAAAAAATATTAAAAATGTATTTTTGGTTTTTGGTTATTTACCTAATTGCAATAATATTAATACATTCTTTTGCAAAAACTTTTGCTATTTGGAAGTTTGTAAAAGTAAAACAAGGTACACGTTCGTATTTTGATGAATTTGTTACAAACTTAAAAGATTATGTTAATAACATTTTGCCTAAAGCAGTACGTAAACATAAGCTTAACATAGCTGTTAAGTTGTTTTTTAAAGGTTTTATTAAAACAATTTCTTACTTCATAATATTTTCTCCTTCGTATGTAGTTGCTTATTCAATTAAGGGGAGCAGTATTTCGGATAGTTTGATTTTTTTAATATTATTGGCTGTTTTTACTAATGGTTTATTAATTAATTATTCATATAGATTTTATTCGTTGTTAAAAGCAGAAAGTAAAAAAGGATATGTAAATACGGCAATTGTGAAAGGGCTTAACAATAATTATAAAAATCCTTTATTCGGCTATAAAAAAATTATTAAGTTTAATAAAAAATTCCCCGGTCATGTATTTAATCATATTTATTTAAATGCAGTTTATCAAAATATATTAAATATAAAAGAACTTTCGGCTTTGCTTATTACCGGTATTGTAATTATTGAAATGGCGTTAAATATACAAGGATATTTGTGCTACGAAATGTTGCAAAATATTCTTTATAAAAACTACGATGTGGTTATATTTATTGTACTGTTAATTTTTATTACGGTTAAAACAACTGAGTTTTTTGTGGATGTTAAATATTATCGGTTAACACAAAAATATGAAAACAGCTAATTTATTATTATATAAAATTGATAAACAACGCGACCTTAAATGGTTTTTGTTTTATTTAGTCGGAATTCAATTCTTATTATTGTGGAATGAATTATTCTTAAATAAACCCGCATTTGCATTATTAAAAGAAGCTTTCTTAAATTCGTTTATTATTGGTGCTTTGGTTTTAGTTTTTGCATTTTTTCTTTCTTGGGGTACAGTTAATTTACGTTTATACTTAACTAATAAGTTTAACGGTATTTTACTGACAATAATTGATTTTATTATAGATACCATAAAATCAATACCGCAAATAATAAGTGTTTTATTAGGATACATATTTATTACGTTAATAATAACCAAAGAAACCGTAAAAAACGAAACAACAATAATACTATTAATATCGGTATTGTTAAGTATTGTGATATTTCCCGAGTTGTATGAAACAATGATAAACAGAATTAAATATTTTAAAAAATCCGATTTTTATAACAGTATGTTAGTATGTGGAATTAATGAATATAGAATAATGAATTATGATATACTATATAAAAATAGTGTGGGGTTTATTATTCACAAATTGGTTTCCTTGTTTGGGGTTGCGCTATTTTTACAATGCAGTATCGATTTTATTATTAGTGTAGGTTTATCAAATGATGTAAGTTTAAGCAACTTTCCTGCAACATTAGGTAATTTACTTGCCAAAATGGATAGTAAACAAGATATTTTGGCTATTGGTAAAACAATTTCAAATCCTTTGTATATTATTAAACTTCCCTTTGAACACTTACAAGGGTTAAGTACCGCTTTTATTATAGTATTTACTTTATTATGCGTATTTAAGATATCTGATGGAATTATCAAAAGGATAGGTAAATAATGGAATTGTCCTTTAATATCGAGATAAAAAACGATGATAGAAAAATTGTTAAAATTGAAGATTATACAATTACTAAAAATAAAATTACGTTTTTATTTGGCGAAAGCGGTATAGGAAAATCTTTAATATCAAAATCATTATTCGGATTAGTTGACCCTGAAGATCTAAATGTTAAGATAAACGGAATAAAATACCAAGAGTATCTTCTAAATAATCCGTTATCTCAAGAAATAAGTAACGGTTTTTTTGTATTTCAAGAGCCTTCTACACACTTAAACCCCTTAATTAAATTAAGTGATCAATTAAATGAAGGTGATTTATTAGATAGTGAAAGTTATATTGAAGATTTATTGGCTCTGTGGAAAGGGAATAGTGCCGAAGAGATTAAAAAAATATTGAACATTTACCCGCGCCCCTATAGACCGAGCGGCGGTGAAAAACAACGAGTACTTTGTTTGATGGCAATAAAAAAAATGTCAATTCTTCAAAAAAACCAAGAAAGCGAAAATTCGTTTTTTGTGTTTGACGAACCTACAGGAAGTTTGGATAATTATTATCGTAATTTGTTTTTGGCTATTTTATTTCAAAAATATACAGAAATTAATTTTACTTGTACTTTTATTACCCACGACTATTCTATAATTTCGTTTATTAATAAAAATTATAAAAACCTAATTAATAAAATTGAATTTAAGGAACTTTACACTTTTGAAGATAATTTACGAATTAAAAAATTTACGCCCGAAATTTATATAAATTGGGTAAAAAGTATTGGTGTTAGGCTAGAAAATGTAAAACAAATAAGTAACGAAAAGGTATTGTTCTTTAATTCCTCTTTCTCAATTTTTAACAATACATTCAAAATTTGTAAAGACGCAAATTATTTATATGAGCAAAATCTGGTTATTAATTCAGGAGATATAGTATATTTAAAAGCCCCGAGCGGAGAGGGAAAAACTACAATTTGTAAAATAATTATGGGTTTAATAAAAGCGGAAAAATTTTTATTTAGTTTGGGTAATTTAACTTTTAACGAAAATACATCAGGTTCAATTTACAAAGAACAAGTTTGGGGCAAAAAAGCAGTAATGGTATTTCAACATGCCGATGAAGCATTAAATCAAAAATCAAAAGTTAAAGATATATTTAAGGGATTAAAAGGATATAAACCTGATGCCGTAAAGCCGATGTTACTTAATCTTTTTGATGAAAAAGATATTACGGATAGTTTTTTAAATAAAAAAGTATCCGTATTAAGTGGCGGGCAAAAACAAAAACTTAACATATTGAGGGGATTATTTTTAAATACGAGTTTAGTAATTTTAGATGAACCGGTAAACGGAATGGATTTTGAAAGTATTAAAAAAGTAATAGATTTAATTGAGAAAAAAAGAAGACAGGGGGCGGGCATATTACTTATTTCGCACAATGAGGAGATTTTTGATAATTTTGTTCCCGAAGAAAAAAAATATTACTTAAAAAAGTAATTAAAATACCAATAAATGATTATTGATAGTTGCTTTTATAATTTTTAAATTTTATTTTAATTTAAATATTACAATCCATTTAAAAATATCGAGGCAAATATGATTAAAAAATCTACACTTCTCTTTTTACTTGTTTTAACAAGTTATGTTTTTGCCCAAAATTACGATTGGAATTGGAAAAATCCAACTCCTTTCGGTAATTCATTTAACTCCGGCGTTATTCTACCGCCTAATACCCTTATTGGAATAGGGGATGCAGGAATTGTAATAAAAAGCACAGACGGCGGTGCTACCGGAACTCATATTTATGTTGACGGATTTACAGGACGTACACTTAATGATATTGAAGTTGTTGGTACTAACTTGTTTGTATGTGGTTCGGGCGGCTTGTTGCTAAAATCTACCGATATTGGAGATACTTGGATTGCTTTAAACTCGGGGGTTACATCAACTTTATATCAGCTGGCATTTGTGGATAATAATGTAGGATATGTTGTGGGAGCAGCAGGTTTAGTATTAAAAACTACCGATGCGGGTATTACTTGGGTAACTTTGCCGGCACCTACTGCACAAGCAATTTATGCTATTGATATTGTTTCATCAAATAATATCTATATCGGTTGTGCCAGAACCGGTACTGCATCAACCGGTTATTCTAAAATGCTGATGAAAACCACTGACGAGGGTAATACTTGGCTTGATGTTTCTGCTACAGATATGGCAACGGTACGCGGCGTTGATTTTATAGATGCTAATAATGGCTGGGTATGTGTACAAAGTTTAGGTAAAGTTTTTTATACTACAGATGGAGGAACAACTTGGGCAAGTTCAACAACTGCTTCTTTAGTTGTGCCTAATTTTGTAAAATTTATTAATAATACAACCGGTTTTGTTACTAATAATAATAACGGACAAATATTTAAAACTACCGATGGTGGAGCAACTTGGGTTGCCAATACAGTTGGTACGGAACCGTTTTATCAAGTTGCGATTGCCGGAAATACAATGATGGCTTTTGGTAGATACGGAAGTTTATATTTATCTTCTGATTTAGGTACAAATTGGTTACCTGTAATAAATGCAATAACTCGTGAAACTTTAAGAAAAGTTTATTTTGCCGATAATACCGGTTATGCCTGTGGTGGTAGTAGTTCTACTGCAGATTTATCGGGATTTATGTTAAAATCGGAAGACGGAGGAAATACCTGGGCAAAATTAGGTTATAATTTTAATTTTCAGGTTTACTCGTTTTTCATACAATCTCCTACTGTATGGTATGTGGGAACAGGAGATAATAAACTTTTTAAAACAACAGACGGCGGATTAACTTTTTCGCAATTGACTCAACCAGTAACCGGAACCACTCACGATTTTAATGCCATAGAATTTGCAGATGCAAATACCGGATATGCTGCAGGAACGACCGGTAAAATAATTAAAACTACAGATGCAGGTGCAAATTGGACTTTATTAACTTTTCCTTCAACATCAACAATTAACGATATTAAAGTATTAGATGCAAATACCGTAATTGCTGCCGTGGGTGCTACTTCTACTTACAAAACTACGGATGGCGGTGCTACATGGAACGCTGTTAATTTAGGTTATACTGCAGGTACTATATACGATTTGGAATTTTATAATAACTTATATGGGGTTGCCGCCGGTTATAACTCTCCTTCTGCCATTGTGTCGTTAACTACCGATTCAGGTATTACTTGGTCTCCTCTCCCTTCATTAGCAAGTTTTACAGGTGTTACCAATTTGCGTGTTGCTTTAATTAAAGATGTTAATACTTGGTGGTTAGCTGATTTAAATGGCAATATTGCTTTTACTAAAGATGCAGGAGTTACTTGGACTCAGGCAAAAAAAGTTATTGATCACGGAATTTACGGCGGAGCATTTAACAATCAAAAATTATACTTTGTAGGTTCCGGTGGTACAATATTGCAAGGTTTTA
>DAINPX010000119.1:0-8644 GCA_036743235.1 Melioribacteraceae bacterium | reverse complement strand
GGTAAATCGGGGTTAACTGCAGTCGTTACATCGGTTTTATTTTTATCTGCTTTATTTTTTGCTCCGTTATTTGTCTCTATTCCGGCGTTGGCTTATGGACCTGCCTTAATAATAGTAGGCGTTTTAATGATGTCTCCCATAAAACAGATAAATTTTGAAAAAACCGAAGATGTTATTCCGGCATTTGTATCAATTGTAATGATGTGTTTTACATATAATTTAGGAATAGGGATGACATCGTCATTCATTATTTATGTAATTATTAGTATATTTACGGGACAAATTAAAAAAATTAACACGGGCATGTGGTTTTTAGCAGGGCTATCGTTATTATTTTACATCTTTTATCCATATTAATAAGCGAGGAAAAAATGGACGAATTTATGAAAGCAGCAATTGATGAAGCAAAATTAGGCTTGCAAGAAGGCGGAATACCTATTGGTAGCGTACTTGTTAAAGACGGTAAAATTATCGGTCGTGGGCATAATAGACGTGTTCAAAAAGACGACCCTATAATTCATGCCGAAATTGACTGTTTACAAAATGCCGGAAGAATAGGAACTTACAAAGACACCATTTTGTATTCTACTTTAATGCCTTGTTACTTGTGCGGCGGAGCTATTGTTCAGTTTGGTATTAAAAAAGTATATGCGGGTGAATCTGTTACTTTCCCGGGTTCAAAAGAATTTATGGAAGAGCACGGGGTAGAAGTAATAGATATGGATTTAGATGAATGTAAAAATTTAATGAACGAATTTATTGAAAAAAATCCAAAATTGTGGAATGAGGATATAGGAGAATTATAAAAAACGGAGTTATAATGGCTACAAAACAAGCTTTGGTTAAACATATAAAAGGGGTTACTTTTGCAGGTAAAACGGATTCCAACCATTGGGTAATGATGGATGGACCAGAAAGTTTTGGCGGTAGCGATGCTGCTATAAGACCAAAAGAGTTATTGCTTTTAGCTTTGGGCGGTTGTACGGGGAGCGATGTAATTACTATATTGGAAAAAAAACGAATTAAAGTTGAAAGTTTTGATATAAATTTAACTGCGGAAATGCAAGAAACTCATCCCCAAGTTTATACAAAAATTAATATTGAATATGTTTTTAAAGGTAGCAATATTCCCGAAAAAGATGTGGAAAGAGCTATTGAATTATCTCAAGATAAATATTGCAGCGTAACAGCTATGTTACAAAAAGCGGTTGAAATTACACACAGTTTTAGGATTATTGAATGAAAGGGTACAAACACTTAGATTCTATTACTGCTTTTTTTGTTGCAATTCTTTTAATATCCAATATTGCTTCGACAAAAATATTTCAGGTAAGTTTTTTATCTGTTGATGGAGGCATAATCGTATTTCCGTTAAGTTATATTTTTGGTGATATTTTGACAGAAGTTTACGGATATAATCGTTCAAGAAAAGTTATTTGGCTCGGTTTCGGTTCGGCTTTATTAATGTCGGTTGTGCTTATTATTGTGGGCATGTTGCCGGAAGCACCGGAATGGGGTAAACAAAAAGCTTTTATGGATATATTGGGCACTACACCAAGAATAGTTTTGGCAAGTTTATTTGCTTATTTTGCCGGCGAGTTTACAAATTCGTTTATTCTTGCTAAAATGAAAGTAATTACAAAGGGGAAACATTTATGGGCAAGAACCATAGGAAGTACAATTTTTGGTCAGGTTGTAGATACTGTTATCTTTAGTTTTGTTGCCTTTTGGGGACTGCTTCCTTATCAATTATTATTTGAAATTATAATTGCTAATTATATTATTAAAACAGGCGTTGAGGTTGTTTTTACTCCTGTAACTTATAAAATTGTATCTTGGTTAAAACGAGAAGAAAATGAAGATTATTACGACTATAATACTAATTTTAATCCGTTTAAATTAAGGGACAACAATTAATTTATTAAGGACTTTTGTATTTGTAAAATTTACAAAAGCCCTAATAAATTATACTTTTATTTTATCTGTATAACTAATTCCTATTCCACTGCCCGGATACCAATGGTTCTCGGGTTCTTCTTTAAAGAATACAAATTTTCTATTTGTTAATAACGAAAACTCCAATAATTTTGTTGTACAGTGGGAATTATCCCCTAATATTACGCATTTATCCGAAATTTTATCTTTAATAGTAATATACTCATCATATTCATAATCGGCACTATGATCGCTATCATTAATAAATAAATCGATATTTTGATTGAGATTTTTAAGTGAAGTTATCGAATCTCCGTATAAAATTTTTCCGTAATTTAAATATTTATCTCCTAATAAAAAGCCTGCATCGGGGTTAATATCAGTTCCGTAATAATAGCCCGGGTAACCTTCGTTTGCGTTTTTTTCTAAAGCAGAAGTTAAAACGCAACTTCCTAATCCTTTTTCCACTCCGGTTTCTACCACTACTTTCGGTTTAAGTATGCGTGTTAATGCATACCAACCTATTCTTCTTCCATAAAGAGGAGTAAAATCGGTTACAAAATTTCTATCGCTGTTTTTGGCAAATTTAACAATATGATTAAACAGCTCTTTATTATTCTCCAATTCTTCAAAATAACCATAAACCTTTTTGTAATCGGTACTTGTAATTTCCGAAATGATAGAAGCTAAATATTTTTTATTCATTTCGGTTATGGGGTAAGTAAAGTTTGTGGTTTCTTTATTAATAAAAATCCACTTAAAAATGCTTTTAAATGTTTTTCCATGATACCAAAAGGGAATACGTGAACGATATAAGACAGAAACAACATAACGTAACGGGGGGAATTTTTTAATAATTGATTTAATCATATATATTACTTTTAATATTTTATTTAATTTTTAAAAATAGTATATAAAAAGCAAACATTCAATTAAATCGATTTACTAAGTAAATTATTTACAAATAAAATTAAGCGGGTTGATATTTTTTAATTAATTGCGAAGTGATTTTAGCAGATAGCATTACTAAAGGGATTCCGCCTCCGGGGTGAACACTGCCCCCAACAAAATATAAACCTAAATATTTTGATGAACGATTTTGTTCACGCATAAATGCAGACATTTTGTTATTAGATGCAATTCCGTATAAACTTCCTTTGTAGCTGTCAGTCAATTCTTCTATATCTTTGGGAGATAAAGTTTTTTCAAACACTATTTTATCTTTAATATTTATATTTAGTGTTTTTTCTATTCTGTTAATAATTTTTTCTTTTGCTTTTAATAATTCCTCGTTCCATTTTTGACCGTTATTAATAGGAGAATTAATCATAACAAACCAATTCTCGTATCCGGTTGGAGCGTCTGCACTATTTTCTTTTGAAGAGATATAAATATAAACAGTTGGATCGTTTGGTATAATGCGATAGTTAAATAATTCTTCAAATTCATTTTTATAATCTTTGGAAAACAAAATATTATGGAGTTTTAATTTAGCATATTCCCCCTTTATTCCCCAATAAAAAACTATTGCAGAAGTTGAAGATTCCAAATTTTCGTATTTTTTTATTTTACCTTTGTCTTTAATAGTTAAAAGATTCTTATAGGTGTTTAATACATCGGAATTTGATATTACAATATTGCCGGTTAAAAATTCTTCCTTTCCGTTTTTAATTACGGTTATTCCTTGTATTTTATTATCAATAACCGAAATGTTTTTAACATGAGTATTATAATAAAGTTCGATATTATTGCTTATGCATAAATTAGTAAGTGTTTCAATAAGTTTATAAATACCACCATTAATAAAATATCCCCCTTTTTCATTTTCTACATGCGAAATAATATTTAATGTTGCAGGAGCTTTAAATGGGTTGCTTCCGTTATATGTTGCATACCTATTAAATAGTTGTAATGTTTTTGGGTCCTTAAAATATTTGGAATTGGCGTTTGCCATTGTTCTGTTTGTATCTATTTTGGGTAAGTTTATTAATGATTTTAATGCATCTAAATTTAAATATGTATCCGGTTCGGAAAGGCTGTTTTCAAGAAAAATTTTGTGAGTTAAATTGTAAATATTATTGGTATAATTAAAATATTTTATAAAACTTTCTCTACCGTCAGTAGTTTTTTCAGTCATTTCTTTAATAAATTTTTCTTTATCGGAATAAGCATTAATTATTGTATTATCGGAGTAAAAGTATTTACATAAGATATCAAGTTTTTTATACTCTAAATATTTCTTTATATCTAGTTCTAAAAAATTAAATAAATCTTCCAATATCCACGGCATTGTAAATAAAGAAGGTCCTGTATCAAATCTAAATCCGGAATTTCTTAATTCATTAGCTTTTCCACCCGGCTTGTCACTTTTTTCAAAAACAGATACTTTATAACCTAACTTGTTTAACCTTAATGCAGTTGCCAGACCGCCAATGCCTGCACCTATTATTATTGCTTTATTTTCCATACTCTCAAACTCATTTCATAAAAAGATATATAAAGACTAATAAGCGAAAACGAATAAAAAAAGTCTTCGATAGGAATAGTGATAACTCTAATATTTAATATTGCACTACTACTATATTCAACAATCGGTATAGATGTTAAAAGATAATTTACAACAAAAAAAGGAACATAAGAAAATAAGAGTAAAATAAAAAACACCTTGCTTTTTAATAAATGGGGACTTAAATAATTAAGTACCACAAGTGATAAACTTACAAATATAAAAACGGTAAAGGTATAATATTTGTCAATAAAAAAAACGGAAATTACTAAAAAGAATAAAGCTATAATGTTATAAATAGTTTTATTATACTGTAAAATGTTATCTTTAATGTAAAGTTTTGCCGTTTCAAATAAAAATATCATACTATAGGGAACTGTAATAAAAAATAATATTTCTTCTATTGGCAAGAAAAATAAACGATAATTAACCAAAAAGTTATTGTTAAAAGACCAATCACCTCTAATAGTTGCATAAATATCCCATATAATAAATATTGTAGAGACAATAATTATTGAAAAAAAAACATTTTTAAGTTTTTTGTAATAGGTTATTTTAGATTCAAATGAAAGTAGTAAGGGAAAAATTATGATAAATAAATTTATTGCAAGATAAGATATCATAGCTTGGCAAGTTCTATTTTAAGTTTATTTAATTCCTCAATCTGTTTGTTTTCCAATCTATCGCTATCAATTAAAAACTGAGCCATACCCATCCTAATATCTTTTGGCAAATCATTTGTTGTTTGTTTTATTAAAAGATTATAAACCATAGTTAAATCGGATTCTTTTTCTTTTGAATAGCCAACAATTCCCGGTACGTAATGAAGTATTGAAAAACGCATAAATCTTATTTCTAAATCGTTTGGGGATTTATTAACAGCTTTTTCAAATATATCCATAGATTTAACTAAATATTTGTATTTAGTAGTAATCCAAAAAGAATGTTTGCTTTTTAATGCTTCAATACCTGCAATATAAGCTAAAACAATAGGCGGATAACTTTCTTGGGACATTCCGTATTTTTTTTGTATAAATTTTTCAAGTTTATCTACATCATCTTCATTTTCAACAGCAGAGTAATAGGTGGTTCTTAAAAATTGCAAATCATCGTATCCCACCAATGAAGATGCAAAAATTGCATTTATTAAAGACATACCAATAATTAATATATAAAATATAGTTTTCATATTATAAACTTACAAATGCTCTAATCATTAAAAATAATTTTTTATAATCGGGTACGCGAACGCGTTCTTTTTTTAATTGTTGAATATTAAGTTTTGTTATTTTAAGAAAAAGAGAATTATAGTATAAGTAAGCGGTATAAACGCCTGTTCTTACACCTTTAGGTAATTGTTTTATACCTTGTAAAGCGTCAAAAAATTCTTTTTTTACTTCTTCTTCAAGCATTTTTTTACTCTCGTCATCAATAAATATTTCTTTATCAATACCGGGTAAATAAATTCTGCCTCGTTCTTCAATATCACTTTTAATATCACGTAAAAAGTTAACTTTTTGAAAAGCGGAGCCTAACTGTTTAGCAGCAAATTTTAATTTGTCATACTGCACTTTATTGTTGTTTGTAAATACACGTAGGCACATTAAACCAACAACTTCAGCACTTCCGTAAATATATTTGTCATAATTATCGCGGTTATAGTGGTTTTCGGTTAAATCCATTTCCATACTTGTTAAAAAGGCATCAATTAATTCCCACTCTATATTAAAGTCGTTTACAACTTTTTGAAAAGAATTTAATATTGGATTTGTGGAGATCTTTTGATTTATGGCAAGTAAAGTATCTTCTCTAAATTTAGCCATTAAAGCTCTTTTATCGTAATTGTGAAATGTATCCACAATTTCGTCCGCAACTCTTACAAATCCGTATATTCCGTAAATTGGGTTTCGGAATTCTTTTGAAAACAATTTTATTCCTAAACTAAAGGAAGTGCTATAAGCATTAGTAAGTTTTTTACATAATTTATAAGATAATTTGTTGTATCCGTCAATATTCATTTTGTATCCTCTCTGTAACTAATTTCGAACTTATTATTACCATTGGTAAACCGGTACCCGGCGTAGTAGATGCACCGACATAATAAAGATTAGTTAATTCTTCATCTTTATTTTTAGGTCTAAAAGCTCCCACTTGGTTTATATCGTGTGCCAAGCCTAATCCGCTTCCGCGATATAAATTAAGTGTATTTTGCCAATCAACAGGAGTAAGAATTTTTTTGTATTCAATATTGGAAGTTATATTGTAATCTATTCTGTTTGATAAATCTTTAATAATGTTATCAGCCAATTCTTCTTTGTCACTCCAATCAGACTTAAATCGCAAATCGGGAACAGGGCAAAGTATAAATACGCTTTCGTTTCCTTCCGGCGCAAAATTGTTACCTGCTTTACTTAAAACATTAACGTAATAATACGGTTTTTGGGGGGATATTGAAGACGTAAATATCATATCTGCATAACCCTTAAAATTATTACCCAAAAAGTAATTGTGGTAATCTAAGTTTTTTAGTTTTCCTTTAACTCCTAAATAAATTGTAAAGGGTGCCAAAGTCCAATGCATTTTATCTAATTCGAGTTCGGAATATTTTTCTCGTTTTAATATTTTCCCTCTAAAAGATGCAGCATCGCTATTGGAAACAATAATATCGGCTTCCCATTTTTTGCCTGTATTATCTATTAAATTTTTTATTTTGTTGTTTTCAATTATTACGTCAACTACTTCGGTATTATAAACAATATTAACCTTTTGCTCATTTAAAATTTTAACAATTTCTTCAACCATTTTATACATTCCCCCTTCAACCATCCAATATCCGTTATGTTTTAATTCCGTATAGTTAAGTAACGAATAAATTGCAGGTGTTTGAAACGGAGTTGAACCTAAAAAAAAGGCAACTAACGAAAAAATTACTTTCATTTCTGTGCTGGTAAAAGTTTTATCAACTTCACTCCACATGGTTTTAAATAAATAAGGAATATGTTTAAAAGGGACACGGCTTAATTTTAGCAAATATCCTAAAGTACTATCAAAATTACTTTTAACTACTTTGTCTTCTGTATCGTGAAAAAATTGAGCTGCCCTATGTAAATATTTTTCTACTTTATATTTTAAATTTGGTTCAATATCGGCAAATTCAGATTGAAGTTTATCTAAGTTTTTCCATATTGTTCGAGGTGTTTTATTCCCCTCAAAAAATACTTTATACAGCGGATCCAGTTCTTGTAATTTAATAGGGTTTGGTCTCTTGATAAAATTAAACAATTCATCCAGTTCATAAGTCATGCTCATAAACGATGGTCCCATATCAAATTTGTAACCGCCCTCTTCAATAATATTTAATCTCCCTCCGGCAGTAGAGTGCTTTTCTAAAACAGTTACATCATATCCGATATGTTTTAATCTTAATGCGGTAGAAAGTCCGCCAAGTCCGCTACCTATAATAATTGCTTTTTTCATAATCGCTAATAGTTATTTTTATTTGTAACCAAATTGCTTT
The DNA here is from genome assembly GCA_036743235.1 of Melioribacteraceae bacterium. GTDB lineage: Bacteria > Bacteroidota > Ignavibacteria > Ignavibacteriales > Melioribacteraceae > JAEXOD01. Next base: position 686 of record DAINPX010000119.1, on the reverse strand, counting down.
TTAAATAGTTCCGATTTTAATTTAATGTTAAAAATATGAAAAATCAATAATTAACTTGAATTTTAAATAAAAATATGCTATAATAAGACTTCATATGCTATTAAATTTAAAAGGAGTCAAACTATGCAGACTATAAAAGATTTGGTTGCAAATAAAAAGTTATATACCGTTAAAAGCGGCTCAACAATATATGATGTAGTTAAATATATGGCAGAACATAACTTTGGACTTGTTCCGGTATTAGATGATACCAATAGATTAGTTGGAGTTTTTTCGGAAAGAGATTTAGTAAGAAGAGTTATTGCAAAAGACCTTGATACTAAAACGACTATTATTGATAATGTAATGTCAACTGAGTTAACAGTTGCTAATATAAACGATAGTTACGAACTCTGTCTTAAAAAGATGGGGAGTAGCAAAGTTAGGCATATTTTAGTATTAGATAATGATAAGCTTGTCGGCGTAGTTTCTATTAGAGATTTATTTGAAATAGACAGAAATTTTATGAAAGAAACAATTGAAGTGTTAAATAATTATATATATTCGGCATAAAATGAAATATTATTATGGGGTAAGCGAAGAAGAGTTAAATGAAGCGGAAGAGTTACTAAATTATTACGTTAACGGTGCATTTCCAATGGATAACGGAGACGGAGTGAATTGGTACGAACCCGTTAAACGAGCAA
>DAINPX010000118.1:0-8655 GCA_036743235.1 Melioribacteraceae bacterium | reverse complement strand
TCCCGCATATGCAATAACTCTATACTTACTATAAAACCACGCATCAAAAGGTTGAATGGTATAATCGAAAGGTGTAGTTTGATAGGAATTGATATCGGTTATAAATATACCCTGATAAAAATAGCTATTCATATTATCCTGAACGTCTTTTGGTTTTAATCCCGGGAATAAAGGATTATCGTAAATAAAGTTTTGAGTTGAAGCAGAATCGGGTAAAAAAGACAGTGCATAAAAAGTAGTACCGGGTGAAGAATAATAATAGAATTTCCCTTCTTCGGAGTTATACTTAATATTTCCCAAATCTTTATTTATTAATTTAAACCCTATAGCAGGTGTAGTGGTTGAAGATTGTGTGTTTACACTTACACCGTTAATTACCGCTGATACTTTTATAGTATATGTTTTATTATAATCAACTAAAATGTTGTTGTTATAGAAAGATTTTGTTGTGGGGTCAAACAATAGAGGTATATCGTTTAATGTAACCGTAACATTGTTATTAACAGGGTCTAATCTTAAACCCTCTATTGTAACTCTTTCACCAATTTTGAAGTTGCGGGCAATTTTAATTTCTTTTACCGTTTCACCTGCAAATAAATAACCTTCAATTACAATTTTTGGTTGATATTGCGAGTCGTCAACTTCAATTGCAGGGTCGCCACAACCTGTTAATACAAGTGCAAATAAAATAAATACTACTGATAATTTTTTTATTAATTTCATTCTTTTCTCCTTACTTAAAATTTAATTGTTACGCCAAGGCTTGGTAATAACGGCAACATATTTACTTTTTCAATCTTTTGGGTAATAATACCGTCTTTAAAATCTTGTGAATAATTAATAAACCAAGTGTTTTTACGATTTCCAATATTTATTATTTGTAAATATGGGGCAATAGACCAAGTTGCATAATTCTTTTCGTAAGTAATACTTAAATCCATTCTAATATACGGAGGTAATTTAAATCCGTTAATTTCAGCGGGGTATAAGTTATAACCGTCAATTTTTTCTTTTCCCGGTACCAACATCGTCCAATCGGGTAAAGTATTAGTATAATAAGCCGAGCCGGAGTTGTTATAGGTTGACCTGTTGAATAGATAAAGTTAATTCCTATTAACCATTTAGAATCGGATTGCTCAGGGGCTTCATTCCACTTGCCGGAGAATATACTGTTTATATCGCTATTTAACACTAAGTTAAACACAGATGTTCTGTCATGACGTGGTGAGAACTTTTTGCCTTGGTTAATATCATCAAAAGTATATTCGGCTTTTGATAAAGAATAGGATAACCAGCCGGTTATTGCTCCTACATCTTTTCTAAGTAAAAACTCGATTCCGTAAGATTTTCCGTCTCCTTCGTTAAAAAGTCCGTCTGTTGATTTATAAATTGGATTGCCGTTATTACTATATTCGCTTGGGCTTACGGTAGCGTTAAAGGTTGTATTGTAAGAATAGATGTTTTTGTATGTCTTGTAATATACTTCTGTTTCAAATTCAACAATATCGCCTAATTCACGTTGATAACTTAAAATAAAGTGTTTAGACTCGCTTCCTTTTGTATTTTCATCGGCAGTTGTCCAAATACTTGCAAAAAATAAACGGGGAATTCTATTTAAGTATTGATGATAAATGCCTGTTGCAAATTTAATATTACTTTTATCGGTTAATCTATATTTTATAGAAAAGCGTGGGTCAAAATCGGAATACTTTTTTTCACTGTTAAAATAATTGTGTCTTAAACCTAATTCAAAATCTAAATTATTTAATGGCTTATAGTTTATACTAACATACGAGGTTGTAAATTGTCTGTTTTTATTAATATCAACTAAGCCGTTTTCCCAAGAAAACTCATATAATCCGTGCAATAATTTTTGTTCAATTCCAAATTTAAAGTTTAAATTGCTTGAGTAATAATACTCTAAAGCACCTTTAAAAGCATAATCCGAAAGATAATTTTTTTCTCTCATGTCAAAAATATCTTCAAATGTAAAGTGTGATTCAAATCGGGATAAGGTTACCCAAAAACTTGCAAAAAGTTGGGGACTGAAAATGTGTTTCCAGTTTAGGCTGCCTGTTGTATTTCCCCAGTCATATAAAAACCGCATAGATGCTTTATCTTTATCGTAACGATAGTCCAAATCATCCTGACTTTTGAAAAAACTAAAGGTTAATTTGTCGTTTTCCGATAAATCAAAAAAGCCTTTTAAGTTTCCGTCATAAAAATAATATTCGGGAATTTCATCAACCCAACGTGCGTAAGTTTGGTCTATATAAGTTCTTCTTATGCTACCCGAAATAGAGCCGATTTCGCCAATTGGCATTTGCATTGTTGTAGAAGCAGAAAGGAGACTGATATTAATTACACCTTGATAATTATTTCGGTTTCCGTCAAGGTTTGTTACGTCCATAACCGAAGAAAGTCTTCCTCCATATTCTGCACCAAAACCACCTTTGGATAAGTCAACTTTTTTAATTGCATTAGTGTTGAAAGTTGAAAAAATACCGAATGCATGTTCAGGATTATAAACATCTGTTCCGTCAATTAAATATAAATTCTGGTCAGGTGTACCGCCTCTTACATATAAGGCACTGCTAAAATCGGATAATGCAGTAATACCCGGTACAGTTTGTAATGCACGCAATAAATCTGCTTCAACCATTTTAGGAATTGCATTAATTTGTGTTTGAGAAAACTCCATTTTACTAACGGGTTTAATAAACAATTTTTCAATTGTTCTCACCGAGTCTCCGGTAACAATAATTTCACCTGTTTTAAGAATATCAGGTTTTAACGAAATTTTAAAGTTGGTTTTTGCACCGGCTTTTACTTCAACTTTCATTTCGGTTGTTTTAAAACCAATATAACTAATTACTAAAGTATAATTACCGTCTTTTAATCCGGGTATTACAAAATAACCGCTGTTGTTTGTTGTGCTCCCTGTTTTAAGTTCTTTGATATAAACATTGGCACCTATTAGTGCCTCTCCGTTTGAGTCGTCATGAATAAATCCGCTAATTGAGCCTGTTAAAGCGGATGTAGCATAAATTGAACTCGCAATAAATAATAATAACAATACTCTTAATAAATAAGAGATTTTGATTTTGCTAATTAACATGTCACCCTTTGTTTTGTTTGTTAATAATGAAATACTACGCATTTTTTTAATTATTATGACGCCAAAGATAATCGTTTGTTTCAAAAATTTTTGTGATTTGAGAACGAATGTGATGTATTTAACAATAAATTAATATTGATAAAAATTTACCTTGACATGTTATATCTACTAAAACGATTAAGTTGATTGGTGGGGAATAGTAAAGTGTATAAACTGAAAAAAATTAAAGCGGTATAAAAGTTAATAAGAAAGTTATTTATTTACTTTAGTAAAAGCATTTTTTTTGTGATAGTGCCGAATTTTGAAGTAACCGTATAAAAATACAATCCGGAGGCTAATTGTTTTCCGTTAAAGTTAAAACTATGTTCACCTTCAGAAATTTTACCGCTAAAAATTTCCGTAACTTTTTTGCCAAGCGAATTGAAAACACTTATATTAATTATGTCTTCTTCCGGTATTAAAATATTTATTTTTGTTTCGGGGTTAAAAGGATTTGGGAAGTTTTGTTTTACATGAAAAATAGACGGAGAATAATTATTACCAGCCAATAATTCTTTTTTTGCAATAACCATTTCGATATTATCAAGTTTAATTAGTTTGATAGGTGAATTAGAAATGGGAGTAATATTTCCTTCGGAATTTAACGCAATTTGAATATCGGAATAATTTATGTCAGTATTCTTATCTAAAAAAACCGTTACTTCTTCATCTTTTTTATTAATTATCTTTAAAGGAAATTTATATATATCTTCTATTTTGCTTAATAAAACTTGACTATAATAATTATCATTAATTTTTATTGTAGCACCGAATTGAATAAAATCATTTATCGGATAGAGTTGATTTATAACATTAGTATTATTAAAATATAATACAATAGAAGACGTATCGTTTCCCCTTATAAAATTAAGTTTAAAGAAGTTTAAAATTTCCTCTTTTTTTTGCAGTATTAAATTGGATGGATAGGGTAATATCAATTCATCCAAATTTTTACGGTTGAAGAAGTAATACCCTAAGTAAGGTTGCATTTTAACAGAAGAGTTATCGTAGTATCCTTCGTAAAAATAATATATTAAATCATTTTGTAAATTGTTAGCTTGTCTTACAGATTTCCAGTCAATTGATTTATCAAAAGGATTTGAAATTAGATTCCAACCTTTATGTAGTTTTATTGAATACGAATTATTTTTTAACGGCACTTTTTTTACAAAAAACGGACCTAAGTTAATATTGTTTTTACTAATTATCCAAAATGCTTTACCCGGCGAAAAAATAAAATCGTTTTCATTATTTTGTAAATAAGGGATAGGATAGTTTAACCCTGTTTCATTAAAAGCCATCCAGCTATAGCCTAATTCGCCAGTTAATATTTTTTTAACCGGAATTGTAGTATCACCCGGTAAACTTACCATTTTAAAGTTTTCTGAATTAGTTATATCACTATTATTTATTTCAAAAATTCCGTTTACCAAAAAACGATTATTGGATTGAGCACTTAAATTAATATAAAGTACAAACAATATAAAAGTTGTTATTTTTTTTACATCCATCCTAAAAACAATCCTCCGTTTATTTTTAATTTGTCTTTTATATATTCCGAATTGTTAAAGTACTTCGTATAATCAAAAGAAAGAAATAAGTTTTTAAACTTAAACATAATAGATGCGTTTAATCCAATATTTACAAGATAGGTTTTTTTTGTATTAAAACTTGTTTCGAGATGATTTAATTTTACTCCAAGCTCGGGGTAAACATAACCCCAAAACATTGAAATGGGAATATAATTAACAGATGCCTCTAAATAAGATAGTTTTAATTTGGTATCTAATTTATTACCGTTTGGACTAATTGGGGGAGTAGCAAAAGGTAACATTAATTCAGAAATATCTTGTTCTGCACTGTAAAAACCAATAGTATATGAAAAAGGGCTAGTAACTACTTTAAGTGCAATAGGGTTAAAACTTAATTTTGGCGATTGGGTATAATAAGGTATATAAACAGCTCTGTTAATAAGTTTTGGAGTTAGGTTATCGTTTATCATTCCCGCAGAAAAATAAGCCCCATTAATTATTTTTCTTATTCTTGTTTCATAAAACCCGTTTGTTCTAAAAAATGCAATTGAATCATCTTCTATTGGAGTAGTAAAATAGTTTAAGATATCCGAAACAATCGGAATTCCTTTTTTTTGTGCATTAACTTCAGCATAAAAAAGTAATAATAGTGTTATAAAACAAAGTTTAGTTAAATTGCTATAACGGTTCAATTATAATGTCTCCTTTTGTAGTTCTACCTCCTAAAACAATTATGTTAACTTCAGTACTTTTTTTATAGCCGTTTTTTGAAGCAATTAAATTGTATTTATTAGAGCCGGATAATCTTAATACTTGTGGAATAGTATATCTCCCTTGCAAATCTGTTAAAACCGAAGCAGTAGGAGGGTTTGTTGTAATATTTACTCCGGCAACGGGTAAAGCAGTTTTGGAATCCGTCACAATCCCTTCAATAGTACCGTAAATAGGTTCTAAAGTTAAATTAACTATTACTTTAGTACTATCGGCAAATTTAACAATTTTTGTGGCAACATCATATGTTCCTGTTTTATCTGCTTTTAGAGTATAAGATTGATCTCGCAAAATAAGAATATTCGGAATCAAGAAATTACCGGAATTATCTGTATAAACCACGCCGGTAGTAGGCTCGGTAGAAATTGTAACACCAAAAACTCCGTTGTTTGAAACGACATCAATAATTTTACCGCTTATGGAACCATATCGTTCTTCACTTAATAGAAAATCGCCAATAACAACTTTACCGGTATCAACTTTAACTGAAATCTCTTCGGTATAATATCCGCTTTTAGAAGCTTTAATAACATAAGTGCCGGGAGAAATTTTATCAATTACATATGAGCCGTCAATATTTGTTGTAACGCTTGCCGAAGAGCCTGTTGTAGAAATTCTAACTTGCGGAATTGCTTCGCCGGTTTTTGAAGATATTACTTTACCAATTATTTTTTCGGAAACAGTTTTTTCTGAAGTAACCGGGTCATCCTTTGATCCGCAGCCAACCATAAAAATTGCAAAAACTATAATAAAAGATTTAATCATTTTCATAAAAAAGTCCTAATACTTAACTATTTAATTTACAAAAACCATACCAAAGAATAAAATTAAAATAGTTCGATTATATATTTATTATTAAAATATATTAAATAAATTTGTTTAATATTAGCCAAGTGAATAATTAATTAAACTAAAAACAAAAATCATTTGTCTAACTGAAGCTTAAAAACCGCATGTTTATGCGGTGGTTATTATTTATTTTTTTTAATAAAATGTTACATCAAAAAATATTTAAATGTTATTTTAAAAGGTATTAATTTTATTATTATCAAGGGATTAGATGAATAATTATTTACGCCTAATTTTGTTAGGGGGAATGCTATTATTATGCTCAAATGAATTGGTTGCACAAAATACGGGAATTTTACGTGGTTTTTTAACCGATATTAATAACGGAGAAGTATTAGCATACGGCAATGTATTTGTTAAAGAAGTTAAAACCGGGGGTTCTACAGATGGTAACGGGTATTATTATATCTCCGGCATTCCCGCAGGTAAAACCTATACGGTTGTGTATTCGTATGTAGGATATAAGTCAAAAGAAATAAAAGTAACAATAATTGCCGGTAAAATGGTACAACATAATGTTGCTTTAGAGCCTTCAAGTTATCAACTGCAAACTATAGAAAAAGTTGCGGATGCAATTAATAAAGAAAAAAATTCAACTAACTTAGGGTTACAGCGTATTTCTATTAAAGAACTTGAAAAGTTACCAAAAGGAGTTGAAACCGATGTTTTTAGGTCGTTGCAATATGTACCCGGTGTAAAATCAACCGGAGATGTATCTGCAAGATATTATGTTAGAGGTGGTTCCAGCAATCAAAACTTAGTATTACTTAACGGTGCAACTGTTTATAATCCGTTTCATGCTTTAGGATTGTTTAGTGTTATTGACCCTGAAATGATTAATAATGTAGAGTTTTTTAAGGGGGGCTTTTCCAGTGAGTACGGTGGTCGAGTTTCCAGTGTTTTAAAAGTTTTAACAAAAGACGGTAACAGAATAAATTACTCCGCAAAAGCTTCCGGTAGTTTAATGACGGGAAAAGTTTTACTTGAAGGACCTTTTGCAGGGGGATCTTTTTTACTTACGGGTAGAAAAAGCTTGAATAACGAAATATTAAAAAAGTTTTTAGATGACCAGTCGGTACCAATGGATTTTCATGATTTATCATTTAAGGTAAATACAAACAACCCATTTATTGAAAATGGAAAATTTATCTTTTACGGATTTTTAAGTGCCGACAAACTTAAAAACGATGATCCGTTAAAAGAAGATTTTAGCTGGAATAACGATATTTTTGGTTTCGATTGGCAGCAAGTTTATGACAGTCCACTAATTAGCAAAATTAGTATTTCGCAAAGCAAGTTTACGGGTAAGTTAATTCCTAATTTAAGTAATACTAAAGCCAGAGAAAATAGTATTGTGGATAATACTTTATCGTTTGATATGAATTACATTTATGATAGCAAAGATGAACTTGGTTTTGGAGCAGTGTTAAAAACAATTAATGCTAAATTAAATTTAGAAAACCAAAACGGTGCACTTACATCAATAAATGATTTCGGTGGCAATTTTTCTGTTTATTTAAAGTATAAGTATTTAAGATTTGAAAATTTGGGAATAGATTTGGGAGTTCGTGCCAATACTGTTTCTTTTACTCCGGCAGGTGAATTCTTTCTTGAACCCAGAGTAAGTTTTACATATAGAATAAATCCTCAGATTGCCTTAAAAGGAGCTTACGGAGTATATCAGCAGGAAATTACCACATTATCGGACGAAAAAGAAGTAATATCGCTTTTTGAACCATATATAATTACGCCGGAGTATTTAGAACCTAGCAGGGCACAACATTATATAGGTGGTTTGGAAATTGATTTAACAAGTAAAATAAATATTCAGTACGAATTATATTACAAAAAGGTATTAAATTTACCTTTAATTAATGAAAAGAAAATTTATAACAGCGACCCCGATTTCGTTTCCGGTGAATCTGAAGCTTATGGAAATGAATTGATGATAAAGTACAACGATATGCCGTTTTCATTAACTCTTTCGTATTCGCTTAGTTATGCTTATAATATGTTGGATGGTAAAAGATTTTATCCAAAGTATGATAGCCGCCATAATTTAAATATAATGGCTGATTATAATTTTGGAAACGATTGGATGGCAAGTATTATTTGGTCTTATAATACCGGATTACCGTTTACAAAACTAATAGGATACTATGATAAACTTTATTTAAATGATTTTTATTCAAATTGGATTTTATACGGTCAAATTATTCCTTATGCAATATTAGGAGATAAAAATATAGGGCGTTTACCAGATTATCATAGATTGGATGTTTCCTTATCCAAAAAACTTAACTTGGGATTTGCAAATATGTACATAGATATAAGTGTAATAAATGT
>DAINPX010000117.1:0-8701 GCA_036743235.1 Melioribacteraceae bacterium | reverse complement strand
CAGATTATTTAATAAAGTCTAATTTAATTAAGGTTGATAGAAGATGAGTGTTTACTCTAATAAAAATATAATAATTGATAAGGCAAATAAATTTTGTAAATTTTTAAATTCCAAAAATTTTGAAAGTTATGTTATTAATGAAACATTAAGAGAATATAATGTAAAAATAAGTATCAACAATCAATATAAAGGAAATTTGTATTATAGTCCTAAAGCAAACAGGTTTAAGTTAGTAACAAACGAAATAAAAGATCCGGTTATTGAAGGAATTTTAGAAGATTTATGGTTAGAGTTTAATAGCGAATCGGTTACCTATGTTGCCGATCAACAATATTTTAATGAAGTATATAATAATTTTACACATATTTATGTTGACGGCTCTTATAAAAACGGTGGTTTTGGTTATGGTTATGCAGTTATAAAAAATGATTCGGTTGTTCATAAGGAATATGGTGTTGTAGATGAAGAAGTGTTTAGAACACAACGAAATATTGGGGGAGAGTTTGTTTCGGTAATAAGTGCACTTAGATATTGTAAGAAAAACAATATTGAAAATGTAATAATTTATTTTGACTATTGGGGTATATCAAAATTTGTTAATGGTAGTTGGAAACCGAAATCGGAAAGTTCGGAAGCTTATTTACTAAGGTTTAATGAAATTGGTATTAATCCGCTTTTTGTTAAAGTTGAAGCACATCAATCGGTTAAATGGAACGAATTTGTTGATCAATTGGCAAAGCAAGGGAGCGATTTAGATCCGAATAAAAAAATATTTGAATCGGAATTTGAAATTAAAAATAAGCAGGCAAATTTAATTGCAGAAGAGTTTAGTACATATTTGTTGGCTGAAGGTATTGAAAACGAAGTTTTAGTGGGTAAAAACTTGTACGGTAGCAGAGTAAAAGTGTTTTTTGAAAATAAATCAAGCGTGTATTTCGATATTTATGATAGTAAAAAGAGAAAAATTAACGATCCTTACATTTCTAACGCTAATAATAATCAAAAAGAACTGCTATTAAATAAATATTCGGCATTTCTTGAAAAAAATCCTTCATATTAATACGATTTTGTTTGATTAATTAAAAAAAACTATTATTTTATAATTTATTTATCAAAAAAAATAAAAAAACAATAATTAACATATTTAGGAATAGTTAAAAAAACAAACAGTAGGTTTACTATGGCAAATTTAAGTGATTCTGCTCAAAAAATTGCACAGTTAACAAAAGAGGCAAAAAACCAAAATAATCATCCAAATTACAAGAAGATTATAGAGGTTTATGATACCGAAATTAAAAATCAATTTTTAAAAGAGGAAATAGTAAAAAACGAATTCCTTGTAAAAAATATTTTTAATGCATATAAAGGGATTGCCAAACACGAAGAAGCGGCGGTATTTGTAATTAATCAATTAAATTACAAATTAACACCAAATACCGATAATTATTTTCTTAGTTCATTCGGTTGGAACATGTTTTTTATGTTAAAAAATGCAACACGAAGCGAAGATGAAAATGATATTGAAACATCGGTATTTAACAACCATCAAAGCAGTTTAAAAATTTCCAAAGAAGAACTATTGGAATATTTAACAAATTTGATAAAACTTCTAAATACCGAAAACCCAAAAGAAGCTAATTTACGTGTTAGAGTATTATTCCAATTTATTAAATATGAAAAATCGAATAATACGCCAAATTGGAGTGCAATTAACGAATTGCTGGATTATTTGGAACCCGAAAAACTTGATAATAATCCGCAGTTAATTACTATTAAAAACGGTCCGAAAGCAGGAAGAGAAATTGAACTTGCCACAGATTTGGAAAATTGGTATTCATATAAAACAAAAGCCTTAATAGAAGTTGAACACTATTTGGAATGCATAAAAGTATGCGAACACGCATTAAAAGTAGTTAATAAATTTCATTACGATAATGAAGTGTGGATTAAGAGAAGAATTGCTATTAGTAAACTAAGATTAGGAGAAACAGCGGAAGGAATAAATTTACTATTTGACGTATTATTAAATAAAAAAGAATGGTTTATATTTAAAGAATATAGCGAAGAAACATTAAAAACCGGAGATGTAGATAAAGCATTTAAGTATGCAATTGATGCCGCTTTAATGAAAGGGGATTATTTATTAAGATTGGATCTATTTAGGATAATAGCCGAAATTTTAACAAAGAAGAATGAACCCGAATTAGCTAAAAAGCATTTAATGGCTGAATTATTGTTGCGTGTTGAAAAGAAATGGAGAATACCGGAATATTTAGAACCTTTACAGGCGGAATTATCCGAATTAAACCCTGTTCCGTCTGCCAAATCCGCTATTGAAGAATTAAAAAAATATTGGAGAGGCTTTTTACAAACCGGTACAATTAAAAAGATATTGCACGATAAACGTTTGGGTTGGATAAAAGGACCTAATAAAGAATATTTCTTCCGCTTTTCGGTTGTTGACGGTGCAGTTGCAAAGTTAAAAGAAGGGGATAAAGTTAAATTTAGCTCCTGCCCGGGTATTAATAAGGTTAAAAACTCGTTGGAAGACGATGCGATTTATATAATTGCAGATTGAAAAAAAATCCTTTTAGATAATTAATGAAAAAAATTACTCTCCTCATCTTTTCGAAATTGCGGAAATGATGAGGAAGAGTAATTTTAATTTTTAATCCCTAATATCTATTTTGTGTCAACAAGGTTAAATAAAATATATTAGAATTTAATCCGTTTTTAATAAATGTTAATAAAAATTACAAACGTAGCGAGTCAACTTGTACTTGGTTTGCAGTTCCATTCTCAAAATCATAAAGACGGACAAAAGTTTTTGACGAGGCATCTGAATTTTGCGGAGTAATTACAACAAAACTCATTCCAATTCCGTTTTTCGGTTCTACATCAATCCAGGTTCCAGAATTTGCATAAACGCATTTTTGTCCTTTATAATTGTTAGTTCCAATAATTCTTGCCGCGTGGCTATGTCCAAAAACAACAATTCTTTTATTTGAGAAAGCATTCATAAAATATTGATTTATAGCTTGGTTGTCGGTTTCTGTATCATAGATAGCTTTTGTTATAGCTTGAGATGCAGGAATTATAATAGGAACTTTATTTATTCTTTGTCTTTCTTCCCATGTGTCTTGAATACCCTTATACAACTTCATATCAATAAATCCGCCGGAAGTTAATTGATATGGAACTAAGTCATTAACAGAATAATTTTCGGTAAAACCGTCAATATTTGTAACAATTATTTTATCGGAATAATTATTTTCAATAGGAAACTCTGTAACCAAATAATGCCACATATTCCAATATAAGAAAGCTGAAAATTGACTATCTCCACCGGAAATATTTTGAGTTATGGTAGGTAATACGTCATTAGGTGTAGTGCAATGTTGTTTAACATGTAAAGTAGCTAGTCTTGTAAAAAAATATCCCGGAGGCATAATTGAGCCGGGAGCAATGTCTTTATTTGAAATAGGATCGGGGGCACAGAAAAAATTATATCTATGTCCGTGTTCAACTGCTAATAGAGGAAAATCAGTTGGTGAATATGTTCCTAATCCTTGCATTGCGTCACGCGCTTGATTAATACCCGGTAATATCAGTTCAACATTTGCATCCGTAATTGTTAAATCATGGTTACCGGGAACGTAGGTAACTTTTATATTTCCGCCTTGAATTATTTTCTTAAAAGCATCAACAACACCTTTGTTTGCTTCGGCAATTCTTCTAATAAAATCGGCTTGATCTAATCCATTATAAGTATTTACATCTGCCGGTATAAACCATTCATCTAATAGGTCGCCTGCAATAACAAGTTCCTTAACATTTTTTGATTCACTTAAATTAAGTAAAAATTTTTCAAGCTTTGGCAAGTTTTTATTGCATTCTGCATACGATAAATCTGCACCTAAATGGATGTCACTAATAACTACTATCAAATTCCTTTCATTACTTCCGTTTGAAAAAGGATTAATTTCGTTTTTGTTTACGGCTGTAGGGTTTGAATTATCACAAGCCCCAAAAAAACTTAATATTAATAAAACAATAATAAATTTTCCAATGTTTTTTCTTAGCATATTTGTAGTCCTATTTATATTATGGTAAAAATTTAAACAGATTAATTGGAAACAACTTAAAAAATATGATATATAAAAATATAATCGTAATAAATTATTAAATGTTTAGGCATTTTTAGAATAAATAATTGAAATTTATTAAAATATTATGAAATAAATGTTTGATATGAAAAAAAGGAAACTTTATGTATTTAAAGATGAATTATTTTAATTACAGAAGCCTATTATATATATAAATTTTTATTATTATATAGGAGAAAAAAACAAGATGAGATATTGTATATTCTACTTTTAACTGAATCTTTTTGTAAATTAATCAATTAAGTGGATAGGGTAATTATATTATGTACTCGTTTGTAATTAATTAGATTATCAATCATCATATTCTCTTAATGGAAATTCCGCTTTTTTAGATATAGGAACAAGGGGAATATTATTAATTTTAAATAACAAATAATGCCCGTTTGTTAAAATATAGATATATGATAATAATTTAATATTCTTCAATTCTAAAAATTCGGCAAAACTATAGTTTCCTTTTCTTTGAATAAATAGTTTATACGAAATAATTCTTCAACATCTTGATAATTAGTAACTACAAAAATTTATTTAAAGTATCCGGGTACAGATAATAAAGAATTTACCAAGTCTTCTCTTCGGTTTTAATATTAGCTGCAAAAAACTTCATCTAATGGTAAAAACAAATATTTCCTACCTCTTAAAGCTGCAATTCGTTTACTTATTGCAATGCTAATACATATTGAAGCTAAATATTACTAAAATGTTAAGTTTTGTGTTTTTGTCAAAAATCTCTAAATCGATTAAACCAAGATGTGAAACACTAAATTGAATAAAAGTAACCCCCTACAATCTCCTAAATGTTTATAAATTCTTCTTCGTTATACTTTATACCGTTTAATCTAAAACCAAATACTAAACTATGTTTTTGTTTTGGCTTGAAATTCCACTGAAAAACGGAAATTCTTTATCTGCCCACTCTGTACTTAAAGCCCATTTTTTTAATAAATCACCATATTTATAAACAATTTCATCTCCATCGGATTCTTTATAATCAAGATAAAGAGAGAAATTTGTATAATGTGGATCTGTTATCTTTAAAAGTTAATATCATATATATCCAAATGAAACTATTGCTCTTTAAAAGCCATAAGTTCGGTAGATATAATTTCCAATAATTAATTGTAATCAATTGCTATAATAAACTAATATTAATTTAACAAGTAATTAAAGATCCAAATTTTATGTATTCCCAAATTAGGCATTAGTATTAAAAAATATTAATATTAATATATTTATTATTGTTAAAATATTTGTAAAAATCATGTAAAAACATTAACTTTAAAGACAGAATTAAAAATAAGACAAAATAACCTAAATAAAATTGATGGTAAATACCGGTATAGAGAAGGATACTAAAATTATTTGTTATCATTGCGGTGAAGAATGCAAATCGGATGATATTGCAATAGGAGATAAATATTTTTGTTGCAACGGATGTAAAACCGTATATGAGTTATTGGATCAAACCGATATGTGTAATTATTACAACTTTGAATCTTCACCGGGGGTATCACAAAACAATTCTATTAAACGTAATTTCGATTTTTTGGATAATATCAGCATTAAAGATAAAATAATACAGTTTAAAAATAATAACTTTAGTACAGCAAGCTTTTTTATCCCCTCAATGCATTGCAGCAGTTGTATTTGGATTTTAGAAAATCTGAATAAGTTTAATAGAGGAATAATATACTCTGAAGTTGATTTTTTAAAGAAGAGTTGTTCGGTTAAGTTTAAAGAAGAACAGATTAGTCTAAAACAAGTTGTGGAATTATTAGACAGAATAGGTTATACTCCAACATTTAATTTAGATAAAGAGAATTCAACAAACGATTATGACTATAAAAGTTTATATTATAAATTAGGTATAGCAGGTTTTAGCTTTGGCAATATAATGCTGTTAAGTTTTCCCGAATATCTTTCGTTGGGTGATTTTCAGACAGATAATTTGAAAATAATTTTTGCCTATATAAATTTTGTTCTCTCGTTGCCGGTATTTTTTTATAGCAGCAGTTTATATTACCTTTCTGCACTAAAAGGATTACGCGAAAAAATAATAAACATTGATGTTCCTATTGCTTTAGGTGTTTTTGTATTATTTATTAGAAGCGTATATGATCTGTTTTTAGGATTTGGACCGGGTTACTTTGATAGTTTAAGCGGATTGGTGTTTTTGTTGCTTATCGGTAAACTTTTTCAAAACAAAACTTATGATACTTTAAATTTTGAAAGAAATTATAAAAGTTATTTCCCTTTGGCAAGCACAAAAATTGAATATAACAAAGAATTTGCATTACCGCTTGAACTTATTAAACTTAAGGACAGATTATTAATACGAAATAGTGAATTAATACCAGCAGATAGCGTATTAATGAAAGGAAAAGCTAATATTGATTATAGTTTTGTAACCGGCGAATCGATACCGGTAAAATGTGAAATTGGAGATGTAATATATGCAGGAGGTAGGCAAGTAGGAAGTAATATCGAGGTAGAAGTAGTTAAAGAAGTTTCTCAAAGTTATTTAACCCAACTATGGAATCATAAAGCTTTTTCGGGGAAATTTAATAGCGAATTAAACAATATTACAAATGTAATTAGTAAATATTTTACGATTGTTATTTTACTTTTGGCGTTAATTGCGGCAGTAATGCATATGCATTCTTATATTTTAGCATTAAATGCATTTACGGCGGTGTTAATTGTTGCTTGTCCATGTGCTTTAGCGTTGGCAGCCCCTTTTACTTTGGGCAATAGTTTAAGAATTTTTAGCAGACAAAAATTTTATTTGAAAAATATTGATGTTATAGAAAAACTTGCAAAAATTACGGCAATTGTATTTGATAAAACCGGCACGCTAACAAAAAACAGTAAATTTAAAGCAGTTTTTAACGGTAATACTTTATCCGGAATCGAAGAACAGATAATAAAATCTGCTGTAAAAAGTTCTTATCACCCATTTAGCCAAGCAATCTACAATTCAATAGATAATAATTTAACTTTTGAAGTTGAAGAGTACGAAGAAATAACCGGTTACGGCATTACATGTTCAGTTAACGGAAATTTGGTTAAGTTAGGAAGTAAGTTGCTTATGGGAAATATGATTAACGAAGAAGCTGCCGGTTCGGTTGTATATATTTCTATAAATGATAAAGTTATGGGATACTATTCTTTCGTAAATTTTTATCGTTCCGGAATAAACGATCTTATTAGTGAACTAACAAAAATGTATAAGCTATTTGTTGTTAGCGGAGATAATGAAAACGAAAGAGAAAATCTAAGTAAAATTTTTACTAAAAATACCGAGTTGAGATTTAAACAAAATCCTTACGATAAACTACATTTTATTGAAGAACTTCAAAACAAAGGTGAAGTAGTTTTAATGATAGGAGACGGATTAAATGATGCGGGTGCCTTAAAGCAAAGCGATATAGGTATTAGCGTATCCGAAGATATAAATAATTTTTATCCTGCCTGCGATGGTATTTTGAGCGCCGAAAAGTTTATTAATTTATCGAAATTTCTTAAATTTTCGAAGTACGCAAAAAAAATAATAATGGTAAGTTTTATTATTTCGTTTATTTACAATATAATTGGATTAAGTTTTGCATATACAGGTACTTTATCACCTTTAATTGCAGCCGTATTAATGCCGGTCAGTAGCATTTCTGTAGTTCTGTTTACAACGTTTTCAGTTAACTTTTATGCACAAAAAAAAGGATTATTATAATGTCGGTAATTTTAGTATTATTAGGTTTTAGCCTTTTTGTTGCACTGGTTTTTTTAGGAGCGTTTATTTGGGCAGTTAAATCGGGGCAGTATGACGATAAATATACACCCTCTGTTCGCATTTTATTTGATGATATAAATAACAAAAAAGAAAGTAAAAAAATAAAAGAAAATAAATAATATTTTATAATTTAGGAGCAGCTAATGATAGCGGAAAAATTTAGCTACGATAATCAAATAGTTAAACAATTTTCTATTGCGACCGTAATTTGGGGATTGGTAGGAATGTTGGTGGGACTAATTATTGCATTCCAAATTTTTATTCCCGAACTTAATTTAAAAATTTCGTTTTTAACATTCGGTAGGATAAGACCCTTACATACAAATGCGGTTATTTTTGCATTTGTAGGAAATGCAATTTTTGCAGGCGTTTATTATAGTATGCAACGAGTGTTAAAGGCAAGAATGTATAACGACTTGCTTAGCCAAATTCATTTTTGGGGTTGGCAATTAATTATTGTTGCCGCTGCAATTACGTTACCCTTAGGATTAACAACAAGTAAGGAATATGCAGAATTAGAATGGCCTATTGATATTGCTATTACTTTAATTTGGGTAGTTTTTGGCATTAATATGATGGGTACGATTATTAAAAGACGCGAAAAGCACATGTATGTTGCTGTATGGTTTTACATTGCAACATTTGTAACGGTTGCGGTTTTGCATGTTGTCAATTCATTTGAATTACCCGTAACTTTATTTAAAAGTTATTCGTTATACGCTGGTGTTCAAGATGCATTGGTACAATG
>DAINPX010000116.1:0-8717 GCA_036743235.1 Melioribacteraceae bacterium | reverse complement strand
GAGCCGAACGAAAGCGATACTCCTCCGGTAATTAACAAACTTCCTTTTGAATAATTAGAGCCGACTCCTATCAATAAATAATTTTGTGTACTTGTAGTATTTTCTTTTTTATTACTCAATTTATTATACAAATAAGCATCATCTGAGAAGTGTGAATATTGAATTAAAGGGATTATGGTTGTTTGTTTATTTGTAGGAATGAAAGATCGAACAATAATACTTGTACTTATTCTGTCTATATCGTATTTATATTCAAATTGATCTTTTTGCAATCCGTTTAATATTACAGTTCCGGAAACGTCTAATTTATAATTATTAAACAATGTAATTAAAGCACCGGCGTTAAATCCCATCTGATTAAGTTTGTATTCGGAATCTATAATCGGAGTACTTTTAAAATCTTCATCGCTATTATTTACAAAGTAAGAAACGCCTAAACCATAAGTAATATTGTTTAATTTATAACTTGCAAACAATGAAATATTATTTCTAAATTTAATAGTTCTAATATTATTCTGGATATAATCATTGTCCATACTAATAAGATTGGATAATGAAGCAATAGAAAATTCTTTATTAGTTATTCCGTTTGTTAATAATGCCCCTAAAGTGAAGTTATCGGATAAGCTAATATTTGCCCCGATGTTATGATTATTGCCGGAAACCTGACTGTTGATACCGTCACCTATATCACCCCAAACAACGTTAGTATATTTTGAACCGTAAGCAGAATTTAAGAATACATCGCTTACATCCTCTAAAAATCTGCTGTTCCCCAAAGAAAGCACTCTGGCAGTTCCGCCGCTTATATTGTAATTACATTTTTTAGTTGAATCTTTTTCCGATTGAGCATTAAGAGAGCTAATAAAAAAAACTAACGACATTACAAGTAAAATTTTTGATTTCATAGTATTTCACCACATTTATAATAAAAAAGTTAAATTTTTAACATATATATTACACTAATAAAGTGAAATAAAAAGCGAGGGCAAACCCAACCTTAATTTGACCGCACTCAAATATTCCTAATATTAAACATAATTAAATCCTCACAATATTGCAATATATTTATTGGTGAATAAAAACTTTTTTTTGAGGAGTAATTTTTATTATTCGGCATTTTTTTTTATTATATAATTTAAATTTATTTTTAAAGGAAAAGCTATAAATCCTATTAACTTAATTAGAATGAGAAAAAAGAAAAAGATTAAAAGGAAAGTTGGCGTACCAACCGGTACATTTACTTATGTAGGTGAAAACGAAAAATCGTTAACTACATTGGAATTGGTAGAATATGACAAAGATAGTTGTGTTTTTAGGCAAATAGATAATTTAATACAGTTAAACAAAGAATTTTCAAACGATACTACTCCAAAACTGCGTTGGTTGCGAGTAAACGGATTGGCGGATGTAAATTATGTTGCAGATATAGGAAAGTTCTTTAAAATACACCCCTTAACAATAGAAGATATTTTAAATACTTACCAACGTCCCAAAGCCGAAGAATATGAAAAGTATTTATTTTCTGTTATTAAAAAAATTACGATTAAAAAATTTGACAGTATGGAAACCGAACAAATTGGTGTAATTTTAATGCAAGATTTAATTATAACTTTTTATGACGGTAAAGATAAAATATTTAAAGAAATTGACGATAAAATTTTAAGCAATAAAGGGAACGTGAGGGATTCATCAGATTATTTGTTCTATATTATTCTGGATAACATAGTTGACCACTATTTTGTTGTAATGGATAATATAAGCGATACGGTTGAAGAGTTATATGAAGGATTGATTGAAAATACCGTAAAAGACGGATTAAACGAAATAAAAAATTTACAAAAAGATATGCATAAAATAAGGCAGGCTTTTTATCCGTTCCGTGAGGTTTTGGGACGACTACAAAAACAAGAATTTGCATTAATTAATAAAGAACTATCCATTTATTTTAGAGATATTAACGACCATTTTCATCAAATAATAGAAATTTTTGAGACTAATAAAGAATCTTTGTTTAGCATGCTTAACGTACATTTATCCGGTACAAGTAATCAGCTTAACGAAGTGATGAAAGTTTTAACCATTATTTCAACTATATTTATCCCTTTAACATTTATTGCCGGAGTTTACGGAATGAATTTTAAGAATATGCCGGAAATTGAATGGAAATATGCATATTTTATAGTATGGGGAATAATGATTGCAATAGGTGTTTCTTTAGGATAT
This sequence comes from Melioribacteraceae bacterium, assembly GCA_036743235.1. Classification (GTDB taxonomy): domain Bacteria; phylum Bacteroidota; class Ignavibacteria; order Ignavibacteriales; family Melioribacteraceae; genus JAEXOD01. The sequence goes on along the minus strand of DAINPX010000116.1, from coordinate 6,491 downwards.
TGGTTCAAAAAAAACAAGTGGCTTTAGGGAATTAAAATGATAAAAAAATTTTTGGATATACGTTACTTTGGAAATTCGGTTTATGATTATATAATTGCCGTTTCAATTTTTATAATAAGTATATTATTAATTTCCGTTCTTAAGTATGTTGTAAAAAAATATATCTTTAAATCGGTAAATGAAAGTATAGAAAGCAAAGAGCATAAATTTAATAACTTTAAAAAATATCTTGTTCCGCTATTATATCTAACCGGTTTTTATTTGGCTTTTGAAAGTTTGCAAATTCCCAAAAATGTTGAAAAGATTGTACAAACAATATATATAATATTAAATACATACTATATTGTAAAATTTGTTGGACGTGTTTTAAACTTAATTTTAACAGGGTATATAAATAAGGCGGATGAAGAAAGCGGTAAAAAGAAAATAAAAGCACTTACTTCGTTATTTAACGTATTGGTTTATGTTATTGGTTTTCTATTTCTTTTAGATAATTTAGGAATAAATGTAACTGCCATTGTTGCCGGATTGGGAATTGGCGGTATTGCGGTTGCACTTGCAGCTCAGGCATTGTTAGGTGATTTATTTAGTTATTTTGTCATATTTTTTGATAGACCTTTTGAAATTGGCGATTTTATTACAGTAGATACAAAATCCGGCACTATCGAACAAATAGGAATAAAATCGACTAAAATAAGAAGTTTAACCGGCGAACTTATAATAGTATCAAATTCCAATTTAACTAATTCAAGAATTCATAATTTTAAAGCATTAAAACGCCGAAGATATGTTTTTACAATAAGTGTAACTTATCAAACTACGCTCGATAAGTTAAAAATTATTCCCAATATAATATCTAATATTATTTCCATGCACGAAAAAGCCGAATTGGATAGGTGCACATTTGCAAGTTTTGGCAACTCAAGTTTGAATTTTGAAATAGTGCTATTTTATGATTCTTCCGATTATAAAGAATTTATGATAACATTGGATAGTATAAATCTTCAAATATTTGAAGATTTTAAGAAAAACCAAATCGATTTTGCTTACCCAACTCAAACTATATTTTTAGAAAAATGATTTAAGTAACTTCCATACCAATTTTTAGAACAATTATTATTAATAAAATTTTAACATGAAAAAAATACTTTTTATTCTACTTGTTGCAATATCGGTTAAAGGGCAAATTAAATTTACCGATTCCGAAATGGATAGTTTAATCTTTCCTCTGGTTAAAGATACAACCTTTAGCGGATGTATTTTGATAGGTAACCCCGATACTATTTTGTTTAAAAAAGCTTACGGATATGCAAATTACGAACTTGAAATACCCAATAAAACAAATTATGTTTTTAATATGGCGTCAATATCTAAACAATTTACGGGTGCTTCCATTCTTGTTCTTTCTCTGCAAAACAAACTTAGTATTGAAGATACTTTAAAAAAATATTTACCTGATTTTCCTAATGCCGATAAGATAACAATTAAGCAATTATTAACCCATAAAAGTGGTATTCAGACCTATAACGACTTTAAAAATTATGATAGCTTAAAACTGTTTGAAACGGATTTACCCTCAGTTGTAAAGTGGATACAAAAATCGGCAGTTTTTAACGAACCAAATGACAAATTTTTATATTCAAACTCAAATTACGGTATTCTGGCTTATATAGTTGAAAAAGTAAGCGGAATTAAGTTTAACGATTTTTTGTCAAAATACTTTTTTAATCCCGCAAAAATGAACCAAACAGGTAACTTTGCCCGTACCGAATTAGTTAAAGGGCGAGTAAACCACTATGAAGTTACAAATTCCGGTTTAAAGAATATACCATATTTTAATTACTCATTTAAATATGGTAGCGGGGCATTACAAACATCTGTTGAAGATTTGTATAAATGGTATAAAGCATTAAATGAAAATAAAATTTACGATTCTACTTTTATGGAAAAGTTTTTATCGGGAGACAAAATTGAAGGTGGTTACGGTTACGGATTAGGTAAAAACCGAATCGGTTTTAGCAGAATTGCCGAACACGAAGGAGGAGTTCCAGGAGTATCGGCATTTGTAGTTTATGTGTTGGAACCTTCATATTTTATTGTGTTTGTAAGTAATGTAACTAATACTAAAACACGTGCATCGCGTAAAGAAATATTTAATTATATTTATCAAAAACTTGGATTATAATTAAAACCGACTTAAAAAATAGTATTAATTCTAAATGTTTTCAACCAAAGTTTTAAAATATGGTTCTAATCAATCGTTATCGCAATTATTGCAGACCGGTTCGTCATTAAAACCAAAATATTTGTTTATATATATCCTTCTACAATTATTGGTTTTAAAATATTGTAACATCGCCAAAAGTTTTTTGTTATCTTCAAGCAATTTGTTTTTTATATAGTCGTTATCGCTTAAATTTGGGGGAAGTTCGGTAATAACGCTTAAATTTTTTAATTCAATTTCGCCTTCGGTAACTCCAAATCTGTCTAACATAGCAAGAGCGGTTTCCAATCTAAAATCATATTTGTCTTTAAAGCTTAATTGTTCTCGTAAATAATCAAGTCCCATATTATTAATAGCAGTTAAATCGGTTATTAACAAATCATAAAGTCGGCTATAAAAATCGGCACTTGGGTTTGCCCATTTAATAAACTCCATTTGAGTATATAAATCTTGTTGATTGTAAAGTAATTTACATAAAGAATTTTTCCCGTCTCGTCCTGCTCTTCCTATTTCTTGGTAATATGATTCAACCGAAGAGGGAATTTCGGCATGAATAACAAAGCGGATATCGGGTTTATCAATTCCCATTCCAAATGCATTTGTCGCCAATATTAAATTGCAATTACCGTTTAAAAAATCTCTCTGAGTTTTTTTCCTTTCATTAGCGTTTAGCTTTCCGTGATATATTTTGTGTTTGTACCCTTTAGCACGCAGTAATTCGCTAAAATGTTCAAGTTTTTTAATTAATGAAAAATAGATAATACCGCTACCGTTATATGTATCTAAAACTTTACATATTTGAGTAATAGTTTGTTTGTCGTCATAAACATCGGCAACTTCAAGACGCAAATTTGGGCGGTTAATACCTGTATGAAATAATTCGATCTCGGATTCTTTCAATCCTAATTTTTCAATTATATCTCTTTGTACTTCCTTGGTGGCAGTTGCCGTTAAAGCAATGGTAAGAGGATTAGATAACAATTTTCTAAACTCTGCAATTCTGCTGTAATCGGGTCTAAAATCATGTCCCCATTCACTAATACAATGTGCCTCGTCAATTGCAAGCAAATCGATTTTAATACATTTAATTTTGTCAATAAAATCGGTTTTTCTAAACCTCTCCGGAGTAACATAAAGCAAGTTAATTTTACCATCAATAAAGTTATTTAGTCGTTCATTTTTTTGTTCAGCCGAAATGGTAGAATTAATAAAACTAGCAGAAATACCTCTCTTTTTTAAGGTGTCCACCTGATCTTGCATTAAGGCAATTAAAGGACTAATTACAATTGTTCTTCCGTTTAACATTAGTGCGGGAATTTGATAACAAAGTGATTTCCCCCCTCCCGTAGGCATAATAACCAAGCAGTGTTTTTTTAAATTGATGATTGTATTTATTACTTTTTCTTGAACGCCTAAAAAACTTTTGTATCCAAAAAATTTATTTAAAACTTCTAAAGAATTCATTTTTACCAACAAAATTTATTTACTAAGTATAATGTTAAAAAAATAGCCAAAAGAAGCAATTGATAATTAAGAAAATGAAAAGTAAGTTAACTTATATAAAATAATTATTATAAACTAAATGCTTTATAAATTGAAAATGATTAAAATTTTTGGTATATTAGTGATTTAATTTGGAGTAAAAAAATGGAATTTAAAGTAAATAGTACAGAGCTAAATAAAGTAGTTTCAAAACTGTTTGCGGTGATAAATCCAAAATCACCTATGGAAATTTATCAAAACTTTTTAATTGAAATAAAAGAGAATATATTAAAAATACATGCAGCAGATGTAGGCTTATTGGTTACTGCAGAGTTATCTGTATTAACAACCGAAGAAGACTTGGAAGTTGGCTTTTTAATGAATGCTGCCTATCTAAATAATATTGTAAAATCGTTAAAAGATACACAAATTACTTTTGAAATTGTCCCCGGTCAAAAAGCAACTTTAACTACGCCCGGTGGAACATATTTGTTTAATATATTAGAACGCGATAATTATGTGTTAGATTTACCTTCGGAAGAAGACCCAAGTTTTGAAATTACGTTAAATGCCCCGAGAATTAAAAAAATTATTGATAATACAAGTTACATTATACAAGATAATATAAAACCGGCAATGATGGGCTTAGTATTTGACTTTAAGGAAGACGGGTTACGCATTGTTGGTACAGACGGATATCGGTTAATTAAAACTACATTATTTGATGTGAAAACCGATAATTCGGTATTAATAAATATTCCGAGAAAAAGCGTTCATGTATTAACTAAAGTGTTTGAAAATACCGATTTCCAAATTTCCGTTATTCATGATTTTGCAATAATAAAAACAGATAATTTTGTTGTTTATACACGATTAGTAAAAGATAAATTTCCTAATTACGATGTTGTAATGTTGTTAGATAATGAAATTACTTTAAAAGTAAATAAAAACGAATTATATAATGCGGTTAATCGTTTGTTTACATTTGCTGCTTATGATGATTTAAAGAAAATAATGTTTAAACTTGATACAAACACCTTAGATGTTAGTACTTACGATTTAAAGAATAATACTTTTAACCTAAATGAAGTTATAGCCTGTAAATATACGGGAATACCTATGGAGATAGGATTTAATTGCGGACATCTAAACGAAACATTAAATCATATTAGTACCGAGGGAGATCTAATTTTTAAGATAAAAGAACCGACCAAACCTATTTTGGTCAGTTTGAACGAAAACAAGGAAAATGAAGATTTGTTAGTACTTGTTATGCCAATGCGAATAAACAAAAAAAATGATAATTAATGATATTGAACTAATAAACTTTAGACTACATAAACAAACGCAGTTAAATTTTTCGGAAAAAATAAATTTTATAGTAGGCGGTAACGGGCAAGGTAAAACTACCGTTTTGGAAGCAATTTATTACCTTGCTACCACAAAAAATATGTTGCAATCATCCGAAAGCGATGCAGTTAATTTTAATTCTACAAGTTTTAAAATATCCGGAAATATTAGCGGGTTAACCAAAAATTTAGCCGTATTATATTACGATAAAATTACGAATAAAAAAAACTACTTACTTGATGGAAAGCAGATAAACAAATCGGCTGATATTATCGGTAAATTTCCAATTGTTACAATTACGCCGGGTGATCATGAAATTACCCAAGGAAGTCCCGCAGACAGAAGAAAGTTTATTGATTCGGTAATTTCTCAAACAAGCAGAACTTATTTAAATATTTTAATTGATTATAATAAAACCTTAAAACAAAGGTCTTCGTTATTAAATCAAATTAGTATTACAGGTAACAGAAGTTTATTAAGCGAGCTTGATGTTTGGAGTGAAAGTTTGGTAAACTTAGGAACGGAAATAATCAAATTTCGATTTGTGTTTGTTTCAAAATTTGCTGAATATATTGTTTCTACATATAATAATCTTTTAGGTGAAAAGGAAATTCCCGGTGTTGAATATTTAACATACGGTAATTTTAATAAAGATAACATTAAATCGGATTTTAGTAAGTTGCTTAACAATAGATATAACGACGAACTTAGAAGGTGCACAAATTTGGTTGGACCTCATAGAGATGATTTTTTATTTAGAATTAACAACTTGGAATTAAAAAAATTCGGCAGTCAAGGGCAACATAAAACTTTTCAGGTAGCATTAAAATTTGGACAATTTTTTTATTTGAAAGATATTCTTAATGTAACGCCTGTTTTTTTAATGGATGATGTTTTTGGTGAACTTGATACCTTTAGAAGTGAAAGTATAAGCAGCTATTTAACTAATATTGGACAATCGTTTATAACAGCAACAGATTTTTCAAATATTGAAAGATTGGATAATAAACTAAATTCTTCGATATTTAACATTACCGGTGGTAGTTTAAGTTGAAAGAAAAAGGAATTAAAAGTTTGGCGGATATAATTTTGGATTCTGCCGATATGGAAAAAATTAGAGATTTAAGAATTAAATATAAAGTAGTTGAGGAGTTTTTATTGATTTTTCCGGAATTTGCCGATTTTGTAATTCCTGTTAAGTTAAATAAAAAAGTTTTAAGTTTGCGAGTTGAAAACTCGGTAATGCGAAGCGAGTTAAATTTGATGCAAGAAGAATTGAAGGGCAAAATAAATAAATATTACAATAAAGAAGTAGTAAACTCAATTAAATTTGTTTAGAAATAATTAGGAGAAAATAAGGTGGTTGCCAATAGTTCCAATAACTATACCGCAAAAAACATTAACGTATTAAAAGGACTTGAAGCCGTAAGGATGA
>DAINPX010000115.1:0-8765 GCA_036743235.1 Melioribacteraceae bacterium | reverse complement strand
CACATTTATCCATGGGTAATTTATAAGTTGCAATTAAATTCCCTTTTTTATCTATTTTGACAATCGAAGAGGATTCATCGCTTAATACCCATAGGCAATTCTGTTGATTATCGTAACAAATATCCGAAATATCCGATGCATAAGCAATATTTTTTTGATAAACAGATTGATTATTTACACATTCAACCAAAAGCGTAGGTTCTTTTTCGTTAATAACAAACAAATGATTTTGATTGTCTATTGTAATTCCTTCAAGGGCATGTTTGGAATTTGTTGCCACATTTAAGGGGAATGATAAAAGATGCAATCCGGTTTTTAAGTATTTTGAAACCTTTTGACCTGATTCTTCTACTACCCATATTGTATCGTTATTAGAAGAAAAGGTTATCCCCTCCAAATCTACACCGCTTGTATTTATAGTACTTTTTAATATTCCGTTAATATTAACTTCAAAAATTTTTGGACTGTTATCCGACACAATAAATAATGTATTGGTAGATGAATTATAAAAAATACCCGAAGGCTCGGTAATTTCTTGCGGCAATGATATTTCTTGAATAATGTTTAATGCATTTGGATCTGTGGGAGTTACAATATTTCCGTCCGGCTCGTTACGTTTACAATTTGTAAAAAGCAAAGTAACAATTAATAAATATAGAAGTTCTTTTTTCATTATTTTAATTCTTCTTTAAAAATTAAAAAGCTCGGCAATAAATTGCCGAGCTAAAAAAATATTATTTAAGGTTGATTTGGCGTTCCTTGTGTAGGTGTACTTAAAATTTGCCAATTAGTAGATCCATCAGGATATCTTCCGTAACTTGTATTAGTAGCCAACCCCGGAAATGTTATCGATTCAATAGGTGAACCGTCAGGTTTTTCAAATGTTACATACTCGCCACCTGACGATAACTTAAAGTTCGCTCCGGTAACTCCGTCATCACAATTAATAACTAAAAATCCGTTTGCAGGTACAATTGTTCCGGCAGGAATTGCATATTTATTTGTTGCAGTAGAACCATCATACAATAAATAGCCACTAACATCAACCGGTTGATTATTAGGATTATACAATTCAATCCAATCCGGAGATCCTGTAGAGAGAATTTCGTTAATTACTACGGGTAAAAGTACCGGAGGGTTACTGCCTGTAGGATTTGCTGTTCCTTTGGTTGCAGGTGAAAACTTAACTAAATTTGCACTTCCGTCCGGGCTACGTCCATAAGATGAATCATTGCTTAAGGCAGGAAAAGTGATATGATCTATTACATTACCGCTTGTGTTTTCCAACCATACTTCTTCTCCACCGCTTGAAAATTTAAAGTTTGTATTGCTGTTAGCGCCTGTTCCGTCACAATCAAAAGTTAAATATCCACCTGCCGGTATTGTAGTACCTGCCGGTATTGTCCATTTTTTTGTAGGATCGGTATTTCCGTCAGGGTCGTATAATTTATAACCACTTAAATCTACAGTTGTTGTTCCTGCATTATAAATTTCTACCCAATCAGGGCTGCCAGTAGAAAACACTTCATTAATTTTTATGTTAACTGTTGGTGGTGGCGTAGGACTTGTAGGTGAATATGGTTCATCACGTGAACAGGAAACAAGAACAACACTAACTATTAAAACAAAAAACAATGCTAATTTTTTCATATTTCACCCCTATTATAATGATGCTTGAATTCTAAATTGCATAAACGAGAAATCATCATCGCCAATAAATTTGCCTTTACTTGTTGCAAACTGGTCTAAATTGACGGTCGAATAATTTATCTGGAATTTAATACTTGGGTTAGGATAATAATTTAATCCTACCATTAATTGATTGGATTGACCTCCAAAAACAGCTGCTTCAGAATCATTCAAATCTAATACACTATATCTTGCAGCCAATTCTAAAGCACCCCATTTGCTTTTCGGTTTTTCAATTGGTCCAACTTCTCCTTCATCTGCAAAATAATATCTTGTTTCGCCGGTTAATACAAAAGCAGCCATTACATAACCGCCGTATAAATTAACATTAGGCTTATCATACCATCTTTTTACTTGCATTCCTTGAACTTCGCTTTGAAAATAAAAAGGTCCGTAAATTCCCATTAATTCACCACCAAATCTATTAAAGTAATTTACGTCTTTAATATCGCCGGTATGTAATAATTTAGGGTCAAATACATAAGTTTCGGTTCTTGCTTTAACTTCAATGGTATTTGGGTTTAAATCGGCAACTGCATCGGGTACTTTATAAGAGCCGGCAACACCAATATGTAAATTTTCGCCATGTTTATTAATAGGAGCTACCGAAATACGAACATTTGTAGAAAAACCTTCGTCTCTTGTTCCTTTATCAATTTTTGTTCCCGCTTCATGTCCAAAAATACCAACGGTAATCTGTCCTTAATCTTCCCAATATCTGGCAGCAAAACCTACACGTCTTCCCATTGGTATTGCGTTAGACATTGCTGTACGCTCCAAAAATGTTAAAAGTCTGGAACTATTCAATCTTTCCATACCAAAAGGTTCTTTAAAATTACCTGCTTGAAATGATAAGTTTACATCGGGTACGGTATATTTAATAAACATATCTCTTAAATCTAATACGGCTTCCGAAAAGTCAAGGTCTAATTCTGCCTGCCAATCTTTCCATAACTGGGCTTTAACCGCAAATGTTAACCTACGTAAATAAGTACCGTTGCTTAACTGATTTTTGTTTTCAAAATACATTGCACCGTCAAACTGAATTCGAGAATCGACCCACCACAAAAACTCACCGTCTTCTGACTGAAAAACTAATTTACCGTTTCTTACTTCACCACCTAACGGAACTTTATAGTCTCCGCCGGGTATTCTGCTGTCCTGAGCAATAATATTACCCATTACCATAAATAAAATAAATGCTACACTTAAAATAGTGCCTTTTTTCATTGTTATTCCTCTATTATTTATTTTTGGAAATTTTAAAATATTGTTCGTAATTTTTATTATTCAAACTTATATCACTTAATAATTTTTTTTCTTTTAACTTTTCAAGTAAATCAATTTTATTATCAAACTTCAAACCGTTCATCTTCTTTAACTCGTTAATTGTTTCATTCTTTAAGTAAAGATTATATTTTAATTTTTTTGAGTCGATTAAAAAACTATCAACTTCCGCATAATTTAATATTATCGCCAATTCTTTTTCGGAATACTCGGATAGTTTTAACAATTCGGATTTTATTTCCTTAACTCCTTCATATCTTACACCTATTAATTTATCCCAACCTTCTATGTTAATACCTTCATTTTGTGCATATTTTATTACTGAATCGGTAATTGCATATTCACTTTTAATTATTACTTTTTGTTCAAATACGTTTTGTACAAAAAACAATGAAATAAATGTAATAACTCCTGCAATTATTGGGGCACTAACCCAACCGATTGAAATTTTGCCAAAAACTTTAAAATTAATAGAATGCGGATCTTTTGCCAATCCTACTCCAAGTACTGCTCCAATAAATGCTTGAGTACTTGATAACGGAACTAAAGGAATAGTAGGCAGACCTAAGTTTAATAATAATTTTTCAAGCGATTGAGAAGTAAATAAAAACAATACTAAAAACTCAGCCAAAACAACAACAAAACCTGTAATAGGAGAAATTTTGTACATCTCTTTTCCAACCGTCAACATTACATTATAACCATAAGTAAAAATGCCTATTGCAATTGCAATACCGCCTAAAAGGAATAAAATTTGAGTTCCGCTAACTGAAAAAAGATTAATAATATTAATATCGGTAAAAGGTTTTGCAGAAACAAATAGCCCCATTACATTAGCAATATTGTTTGCCCCCAAGGAGTATGATGCCAAAGCTCCGACAATAATTAAACCGTATCTTGTATAAACATCCAACCGTAATAGATGAATATTTTTTTTAAGAATTGTAAATTTTAATATCTTAAATAAAATGAATGCAAAAGCAGCAGCAATAATAGGACTTGTAACCCAAGTAATAAATATTTTAGTTAATGAGGAATAGTCTGTAGGTGAACCGGTAAAAAAGTTCCATCCTACAATACCGCCAACAACAGCTTGCGAGGTTGAAACAGGCAACTTTAATTTTGTCATTAATGTAACCGAAGTACCAACAGCCAAAGCAACCGTAAAACTTCCGGCAATAGCATTAACTGCACCTAATGTATTTAACGTTTTTGTTGTCCCCTCACCTCCAATAACGCAACCTAATACTACAAAAATGCCTGCAATTAACGCTGCATTTTTAAACTTAACCATGCGACTGACAACAGCGGTACCAAAAACATTAACCGCATGATTGGCACCTAAAGACCAGCCTAAAAATAAACCGCTGGTAATAAAAAACCAAACAGAATAATCCAATTTACTCTATCCTTTTAATTGCTGCAATTGATAATCTGTCACAAACATCTTCCGAATTTTCGGCTATTAATTCTATATGATATGCAAAATATCTGATATGAATTTTTTGACTTAAAGCGATCTCGGTTCTAAATACTGTTCTTTTTAATTTTTCGGCAATTTTAATAGTTTCCTTTTTATAAAACTGTACCTTCGTAACGTAATCTCTAACAGCATCTATATTCTTAAAGTATGCTCTAATTCCACTTACAGTGTTTTCACAACATAATGTAGAAATTTCAGCTAAGTCAAGAAAGTCTTGTTTTAATTCTGGTAATATTTGTGGTATTTCTACCGAAAATTGTAATAAGGTATCGGTTGTAGTATTAAGCACTTTATCGCAGCTTTCAAGTAATCCCAATACATCTCCTCTACTTTCGGGAATTAATGTTCGTGTATATAGTTTAATTTCAATATTTCTTCTTAAGTCATCGGCTTTTTCTTCAATTTTTCTAAGTTCTGCCAAATAACCCTCAAATTCCGTTTCTTGATTTTCCAGATAACATTTAACTCCAAGTTTAAATATTAATCCGCCTTTAATAACGTAATCTAAAAATTCGTCAATCTGTTGTTCAAGTTTTATAGTTTTTTTGATAAACATAGACATATATTATTTCTCCGCCTATTTTTCGGCTTTCGATTTTCTTAAATCTTTAAATATTATTAAATATCCAATTGCAATAAAACCTAATAAAATAGCCAACAATATGGATTTATTATTTTCTTTAAATCTAAATTTTATATATAAATTTTCTCCTAATTTTACATTTTCACCTGTTAATTCAACAAAATACTTTCCGTCTTTATTGCCTAATTTAAATGGACTTTTGGGACTGTCTTCCGTTGCTTCAGGAATACTTTCATCAACCGAAGTAATATTATATTTTTGAGGTAAAACTATTTTTAACAAGTAATTTTTTATTTTAGAAAAGCGAGTATTTATATATCTGTATTTTAACAAATAATTTCCAAAATCCGATATTTTTTCGTTATTAAAATCATAATATTCGTCTATAATTACAGTAATGTTGCATTCGGAAAATTTAATACTATCCTTTCTGTTAATAAATAAATAATTTATTCCTTGAATATTTACTTTTTCGGCATAAAATCCTTTTTCGGTACTTATTTCAGATATTTTTCCATTAAAATTATAAGGAATTAATAAGTTATAAACATTTCCTTTTTCCAACTTAATAGAAACTTTTAAATTTGCTTTACCGTTTTCATTAAACGACAATTCTTCTTTTAATTGTTCAACTGTTTGAGCATAACTACTAAAAGATAAAAATATAAAAAACAAAAAAACGAAATTATTTAGTTTTTTCATGGCGTTATCCCCAAAAACTTAAACCAAGTCATACCGGCTACAACCAATAAAATTATACCTATTGTGCTTACAATAAAACCATATTTAAGGTTATCTAAAACCGAATATTGACCTGTTGTAAAAAGTATTACATTCGGTTTTGCCGAAATAGGAAGACCAATTACCCAGTCAATAGTAAAAGCTGCAGGCAATGCCAAAGCCAATGGATTAATGCCCAGCTCTTTTGCCAAAGCAATAATAAAGGGAATTAAAATAATAGTACGCATTGTTTTTGAAGTAAAAACAAAGTGAGAATACATCATAACCGCAATAATTACAGTATATAGTATCCAAAAATTTATATTTTTATCAAAGTTTATTGCTTTAAATAACGATTGTACTGCCCATGTTGCTGCTCCTGTATCGTTTAATGCCAAACCACCTGCATAAGCACCTGCACTAAACAACATTAAATGCCAGGGAATATCTGCTTCGTTCCATTTTAGTACACCAATTCTTGGCAGTAATGCTATTATTCCGCCAACAATTGCTGCCATTACGGCATTTATCTCAAATCCGAACAGCCCAAAATGGAAACGATCGGTAACCCACATTAAAACGACTATTCCAAAAATTATTGCTCCTTTTTTTTCCAATGCACTAAACTTTCCCATTGCGTTAAGTTGTTTCTTTAGTACATCAATTCCGCCTTCAATTGCCGGTTCTTTTTCTTTTTTATTTAGTCTGAATAATAACTTCGGTCCTATTCCCCAAACAATTAACATAGCTACTAATACTACCGGTAAATTGGCAAACATCCAATCCGTATAATAAACTTTTGTACCCGCCATACTAAAAATAAAAGCTAAAGCAATTAAATTTGCTGTACTACCTGTCATAAAACCTGCAGATAGAATATTTATACCCAATAAATTTTGCAAAAATAAATTTCGACCAAAGTTATTGGGGTTTTCTGATGTGCTTCCGTAAATTGCTGCAACAATAAGCATAATCGGTAATGTTATTACCGTTCTTGCTGCTGTTGCGGGAATTAACGGAGCTAATGCAAGCTGTAATACAATAAATGCCAACATCATCGGTAATGCACTATGTCCGAACTTAACAATAAGTGTTAAAGCAATTCTTTTTGCAATATTGGTTTTGACTAATAAAGAACTTAAGATAAAAGCCATTACATTAAGCCAAATTACGTCGTACCCCAAAACTCCCAAAACACTTTTCATTTTCCAGGCATCTGTAAAAACCAACATAACCATTAAAGTTAAAGAAGTTACATGTGTCGGAATTGACTCGGTTACCCATAAAATTAATGCAAACGAAAAACATGCCAATACGGATTGACCAGCCAATGATAAACCTGCCGGTGTAGGCATGTAATATATAAGCAGAAATACTATAATTGCAATCGGCAAGCCCAAATATTTCATTTTTCTATCGGTATTAGTCTCTGCTTTTTGAGGAATTACGCTTAACTTATGCTTCTCTAAATCAAGTAAGTCGTCAAGATTTTCTTGACGACCATTTTTTAATTCCTCATTTATAACGGCATTCTCTTTTACAAAAGACATCCCTTATTTTTGCTCCCATTTTGTATAAGGATTTGCTATTAAATTAGAGTTGAAGTATCTTGGATCACCGGAAACTTCTTCACCAACCCAAGAAGGAAATTCTATATTCTGATTTTCATCTTTCAATTCAACTTCTACTATAGTAAGACCTTCATTTTCTCCATGAAACTCGTCAATTTCCCAAATTAATCCTGCATATTCTACTTTTGCACGAAATTTTTCAATTATCGGTTTTTCGCAAAGATTGTCTAACATTAAATTTGCGTCTTCAACCGGAATAGCGTATTCAAATTCACTTCGTGATACCCCAACAGTTAATCCCTTAATTGTCAAAAAGCCTTTGTCATCAATAGTTCTAACTCTAACAACTCTTTCTTTAACTGTACTTAAATAACCTTGACGATAATATTTACCTTTTGCAAGAGCTTTCCAATCGTCGTTTTTAACTAAATATTTGCGTTCTATTTCTTTTCCCATATTATCCCCTTATTTCATACCGCTTAAGTTTTTTAACCCGCGTATGTAATTAATGTTTTCAAACTGATTTAATTCTAATTCTTTTACCGTATTAATAACGGCAATAGGGTCTTCGGCTTCAACAGCTGCTGTTTTTATAGTTTTTCCGTCAACTGTAACTTCCGCAATTTCAACAATACAATTATTAATTGTATAACCTGTTCTTTGTTTGTGAACATTAACCGCTTTTAATAATTTTGAGGATCCTATTAATTCATTTAAATACTGTTCATAAGTATATTCATCACGCTCAAATTTAGGAGCAGCAACTTTAAAACACTTAAATACTTTTTCAATTTCGCTAACAGGTAAAGGGAATTGTCCTTTCATTATCGGCAACCATTGTTCTAATCTATCTTCATTAACTTGCTGTAATGTTTTAATATCCATCAAGCCGTCACGTATTTTAGTATTATCCATACTAACTTCCGATAAAATATAAACCTCGTCACTTTGACGTGTTTTACCTTCGGTATGTTTTTTGATATTCTCTTCTGCCGTTCCTAAATTATTATTAAATGTTCTCCATTCCCAACGTGGAATAATTTCTGACATATATACCTCTTTTTTGTTATAAAATAATTTTTCAGAATAATTAACAATATTCATGCCGTATATAAATGTTTCTTTTTTGTGTAAAAAGCTACTATTTTGATAGTTTTATTCATCCAAATTGACGAAAATTCGTCATATTGACGATTTATCGGCGTCATCTTTTCGACATAATAAAATTTCACGAATACGTAATGAAATGGGACATAATTTTTTGGCAACCGTTTTAATAATTTCTCTTGACAAAATAGAAGTAAATTTGCTATATTGTAAGTCTAAATTTTGATAAGATGCCATTCAAATCACTCGGAGAGGTGGGTGAGTGGCTGAAACCAACGGTTTGCTAAACCGTCGTAGGGGTTAAACTCTACCGCGAGTTCGAATC
>DAINPX010000114.1:0-8783 GCA_036743235.1 Melioribacteraceae bacterium | reverse complement strand
AAAAATTGTACGCATTTTTATTAAGCACTAATTTTTTCTAATCGTGGAAAAGTTTTTATGGTAGTTTCAGGTATTTTAATTTTTATTCGGTTATTAAGCAAATACATAAATTCAAAAGCATTTGCAACAGCATAAGCATTAGGGTGATTGTTTAATATTACGAATATTTTATTTATTTTGTCATAAACTTCACGAATTCTGTTTTCAATTTCGGTAATTTCACCCGGTAAATATAAATACTTGTACCTTTCATTCTGTTCGTCATATGTTTGGGGTTTTCCGAAATTACTTATCGATTTCTTCCAGCTTGCAATATTCCTTCCGTGACAGCGTAGATATAATATATTGCCTGTTATAAATGGTATAAGAGGTAATGAATTACCAACTTTCGGCTGATCTACTGCACAAAAGTTTACTTTGCTTTCGCTTAGAAATTGTATAGCTTCGTCATTATTCCATGAATTATGACGAACTTCCAATACTATATCATAAAGTCGAAATATTTCGAATAACTTGTTTAAATAGCCGATATTTGCATAATTAAAATCAAATGAATATGGAAACTGCATCAAAATAGACCCGAATTTTTCAGCTTTCTTAAGTATATCTAAATTATATTCAAAAAGTTTAGTTTGTGTTAAGTTATAAATACGTTTATGTGTAAAATCTTGATTTAATTTTATGTTGAATAAAAAATTAGGATTATCCACAACTTTGTCAATCCAGCCTTTTACAATATCATTTTTTACATAAGTATAAAAAGTTGAATTAACCTCTACAGAATTAAAATATTTGGCATAAAATTTAAGCCAATCATATTCTTTTGTTGAAGTAGAATAATAAAAACTATTAATCCAGTCTTTATATGACCAACCTGCAGTACCAATATATGCTTTTTGTTCCATATTAATTTTAATAATAAATAGTTGCTACTAATTTTCTGTTACCGCCGTAATTACGGTGTTCTCCTAAATAAATTCCTTGCCACGTTCCCAAGTTTAACTTACCTTGTGTAATAGGAATAGTTATAGACGAACCTAATAAAGCCGATTTAACGTGTGCAGGCATATCATCACTTCCTTCGCAAGTATGAATAAAATAATTAGAGTTTTCCGGAACAACCCTATTAAAAAAAGTTTCCATATCCACGCGTACATCGGGGTCGGCGTTTTCATTTAAAGATAAAGAGGCAGATGTATGTTTTATAAAAAGATGTAATAAACCGGCTGAAATTTCTTTAACTTCAGGTAAATTATTTAATACTTCTTCGGTTATTAAAGAAAAACCCCGTTTTTTTTGTTTAATTATAATCTCTTTTTGAATAATCATGGTTTTGTATTATTTTGTGTTTTCAATTTGTAATAGAATTTCTTTACGCCAAGCCCCTCCGGCGTAACCCGAAAGTTTTCCGTTGTTTCCTATAACTCTATGGCATGGTATAATTATAGGAATTTTGTTTTTCCCATTTGCCGAGCCAACCGCCCTTACGGCTTTTGGGTTATTTATGTTTGCTGCAACTTGTTTATACGAAATCGTATTTCCATAAGGAATATTTTGCAGTTCGTTCCATACTGCTTTCTGAAATTCGGTCCCTTTTAGTAATAATGGAATATTAAAACTTTTTCTTTTGCTTTCAAAGTATTCGTTTAATTGTTCTTTTATATCTTTAATTAAGTTGTTTTCTTCATCGGGCTGTTCAAATTCTACAAAGTTAATTTCTTCCAAAGAGATTTCGTTGCATATTATTTCTAAAATGCCAATTTTACTATTAAGATAACCCTTATACTTTTTCATTTATACCTCTAAAGTTTATACTGCTCGTTTTTCCATACTTCTATAAATTCCTATCACAACACCTACAATAGTAAATTTTGTTCTATCTCTTTCAATAATTATGGGCTGATATTCAATGTTTTCAGAGTGCAATTCAATTCTATTTTCAAATTTAAAGTACCTTTTTATTACAGCCGAGTCTTCTAATACGGCAACAACAATTTGACCGTTAATAGGAATTAAGTTGGGGTTGACAATTACTATGTCGTTATCAAAAATATAAGCATCTTTTAAGCTATCTCCTTTTACTTTTAGCAAAAAAGAATCCCCTGGTAAGTTAACAATTGTTGGCAACTCAATTGTGTCAATCGAATCGGGATAAATAGTTAAGGGATTGCCTGCAGCTACTTCGCCTAAAATTGGGCGTGATATAAATAGTTTATCTTCAACTGTAAGTTCTATTCCGCGTGAAAGTTTTTTATTTCGTTTTATAAATCCCTTATTCTCTAAGGCTTCCAGTTGTTGCTGTACAGTAGAACGATTTTTATATCCAAATTCCAAAGCAATTTCGGCTAAAGTTGGCATATTCCCCTTGTTAGATTTTACTTTAATAATATAATCTAAAATTGCCTTTTGTTTTTCTGTAATATTTTTAGACATAATGAAATACCATACATTTGTATGGTAAAATTACGAATTTATTTTTAATAAGTCAATAAATATTTAAAGAATTAGTTTTAATAGTAATTATCTTTTTTAGATTGAGTAAAAAGAAGGGAAATAAACGCCTAAATATGGGATAATTTAGGCGTTTGTTTTTATATAAAAATTCGTTTTAGAACATCTACTAATTTATCTCGCATAACCGGTTTTGATATAAAATCGCTAAAACCGGCAACAATAAATTTTTCTCTATCGCCTGGTAAAACATAAGCGGTTACGGCAATTACCGGTACAGATTTATATCCTGGCATCCTTTGAATTGAACGAAGGGCATCTAAACCGTTATACTCTCCTTGTAAGTTCATATCCATTACAATAAAATCATATTTGTTTTTTTCAAGTAGCGGAATTGCGTCTTCAAAAGAAACCGAAAATTGGATAGATCTTAAATCTTTCATTTGAGACTTAAATAAAATCTGTGAATCTGTTTGGTCTTCAAGATACAAGCAACTGTAATTACTTAAATCAAATTTCTTTTCTACAAACTTTTCCTGTATATCAAAAACTTCCGTTTTTACAGTAACCGGTTCAAAAGGTTCTTCTACAAGGGTTTTTGGTTTAAAACTATTATTATCTTGCATAAAGTCAAAATCCAAAACTTGTGGTTTTGTATCGGAAACGTTCGTAATACTCTCTTTGTTAACTTTTGGTTCTTCTTTTGTTTTTGGAAGAGAACTATGTTCTATTTTTTGTAAAGGTTTTTCAAAAGCCGAATTAATAGTATCTAATACTCTAAAATTATACTTTAATGGAAATTTAATGCCTATTTCAATTACTTTTCCTGTTCTTGTAACTTCTTCAACCTGACCGCTTAATAAGTAAAGAATTTTACGTAAAAGTCTAACCGTAAACCTTGAAATGCCGTAATTGCGTCTTACGGTTTCTTCGTTTGCAGTCAAAATTTCTTTCATCTTTTTTAGTAAATCCGTTGTAATTCCCGAATTAACGTCTTTTAATGAGATAATACCCTCATCAGAGTTTAATGAGTAAGCTGATATATAAATCTTAGATTCTTTAGAGTGAGTAATTGCAAAGGTTAAGAACAGATTTAATAATGTAACAAGTTTGTATTTATCGGTTTGAATAGCCAGTGAAGAAGAAATTTTACCGTAAGCGAACGATTTATTTTTAGATTCCGATAACTCTTTAAGATTATTTTGTAAATCTTCAATAATTTCTATAAATATAACTTGTTCGGGAAATACTTCGATTTGTTTTGTTTCTAATGCTACATATTCTGAAGCATTATCTAATATACGCATCAATAACTTTTGGTTTTCATTTATTATAGATATTGCTTCTTCTTGTTCTTCAGTCGGATTTACAACACTTTCAGAAAGTTCTTGCGCAAATCCTTTAATAACATTAATGGGTGTTAATATTTCATGAAATAAATGGGATAAAAAATCAAGATCTAATGAGCCCATATTAGAACTGGGCTTTTCAATTATTTCTTTTTCAATTTTAATTATAGGTTCGGGTTTTATGCTCACAACAATTAAATAAGACTCTATTTGTCCGGATTTGCCACTAAAAGATGTAATACTTACAATAGTATTAAGTCTATTATTATTTTTACTCTTTAAATCAAGATCTACATCAAAAGAATTTTGTTTGTTTTGGTTTAATACAAATGAGTTAAATTTAGCTCTATTATCATCCGATATAAGACTTATCATTGGACGATTATCCAAATCTTCTTTGCTATATCCTAATTGTTCTATTACTGCGTTGTTGGAATACTTAATAAAGCCGTCTGAATCTAAAACAAAAACCAAATCCTTTGTTTTTTCAGTAACCAACTTAAATAAAGTATCTGTAGTATTTGTGCTCTTTTCCTCATATTTCTTTAAAAATGTTATATGAGCTTTTTTCCCTCTAACCTCTATATCTTTTTTATATATTTCAACTATTAATGTTGCACCGTCACTCCTCTTTTGCCTAACGGGTCCTGTATAAATATCATTTCTATTTATACTTTCAGTTGTTTCCAGCAATGTTTGTATATCTTCCGGAGTGTATAAATCGGTTAAGTCCAGTTTTAAGAAATCGTTCCTTTTATATCCATATAAATTTAGAGCGGATTCATTTACATCTAAAAACCTTAAATTTTCAATTTCATAAATAAAAACCGGCTGCGGAATAATATTAATGTTCATTTCGTTCATAACAACCTTATTGTTTAAATTATTCGTTATATTCTTTATATTAATGCTAATATTACCCGTAAATATATTACCGGATAAAATTTTTGTAAATAAAACTTCGTACTCGTTTAATATTTCCCCATTTTTCCTATTTAGGTAAATATATTTATGTCCTTTTTTTTCTCTAAAGTTATTTCTGTATCGCTCAATTTCTGAAACAAATTCCTCGTCAAAAATTTCGGAAATGTTTCTTTTATGTAAATTTTCCCCGCTTGTAAAATTAAACAAAATACAAAATTCTGAATTATAGGAAATTACTTTATTTTGTTCATCTACAATAAAAACTTCTTGAAAATCCGAATTAGTATTATCGTCAATGTCAGTTTTTCTTTCAAATACCAAATCTTCGGCAATATTTACAATTCCTAAAACTTTATTATTGCTAAAAATTGGGATTTTAAGTAGCCTAATTTTTTCACCGGTTTTCAGCTTAAGTTCGTTAACAATTTTTAAATTACTATCGGTATTAAATATAAAATAGTCTGCATCTCTTCCATATTCCGAACCCATAGTCCTTGATAATATATTAGAATCTGCTCCTTCCAATTCATACTTAGGCGTTTTTAATTTTTCGGCATAAGAATTATTAACTAAAACAAATTTATGTTCACTATTTTTAATCCAAATTTTTTCTTCAATTTTATCAATTTCTGCCGCTAATCTTGTTTTTGCTATAATAGAATATGGATAGGATTTGATTAATTGATTAATAATACTCGAAAGTTCTATGTTTATTGATGGTAAGTTTTCTATCGGTGAATCTGTTACAACCAACCGATTATATGAATTATGATAGAGATTAAAGGAAAAGAAAAAATACTCTTTTTGTAAATATGAAAACTTTGAACATAAAACTTCAAAAATTTCTGATTCTCTAAATGAAAAAGTTCCTTTTTTAAATACAATTAAATCATACCTTAATGCTTCGTTAAGTGTATTGATTATCGGATCTGAATCTCTCTTACTTAATATCGAACTTATTTTGGACTTATTTTTTAAATTTGGTATAAAATTTAATGCTTCTTTATTAAATCCATATATTAAGGAATCAAATCCTAATATAAGACTTGGGTTTTCATTATTATTTAATATGTATTCAAAAAAACTGTCTATCATCATGGTTAATACGGAATTGATATTTGGATTATATTTGAATATTCGGATGCTGTAATATCGTTTGCTGCTTTAATTCTATACTCATATGAATTACCTCTATAAAGACCCGGTCCCGAATCACTATAAGATGTAATATTATTGCCAACAATTGCAATTCTTTCAAAATTAATTGAGCCTGTCATTCGTCTTTCAATTTCAAACCTTGTTTCGTTTTGCGAATTATCTTTCCAAGTTAGATCAACTCGTATTTGACCGGTCGGTACAGAGCCTGTTAAATCAGTCGGTTTTTGTAAAGGTGTAATCACTTCATTTGTATAATCTGAATATAAACTACCCTTATATGCTCTAACTTTGAAGAAATAGATAATTCCGGGGTTAAGATCCGTTACTGTAAGTGAGTTTTTTGTAACAACCTGATACAATTCGTAAATACCGTTTAGCTGTGCTTTCCGCCAAACTTCAAATGCAGTTTCGTCACTACTATTATCATTCCAAGTTAAAAAGTAAGAAACTCCCGATATTATTTCGCTAATCTTTAAATTAGTTGGTGATTTTGGAGGTAATAAAGGAATATAAGCAGTATCTTCGTTAGAGTATGGAGTATAAAATCCTTCGGTTGTTATATGTCTTGCTCGATATGTGTAAGTTGTATTTGCAGTATAAATTGAATCGTAAAATATTTTAACATCTGCATTTACTTCTCCAATTTCTAAAAATGAACCGTTCGAGGTTTTTCTTTCTATCTTGGTGCCTATTTCTTGCGTAGTATTATCGTTCCATCTAACAATAACTTTTCGAGTTGTGTAATCAAAATTTGAAATTAAATTTGAAGGACCGGATATATCTGCATTTGCTGTAGTAACTGTAACTTCATTAGAATATGCTTTTGAATTTGTTAATAATGCTGCAACCCTATAAGTATATGTATTGCGGGCAGATAATCCTTGGTCAGTAAATTCTGTACTATTTGGCGAAATAAGTCCTACTGTAACCCAGTTTGTGCTTTGGCTTACATTTTTACGTTGTATCTCAAAACCGTTTTCATTATTAGAATTATCATTCCATCTTAGATATACTTTTGTTGCACCTAAAGCACTTGCAGAAAGATTACTTGGAGAATCACCTGATGTTCCTCCGGTTGTACTCACTATATTGCTAAATGCACTATTCCCATAAATATTTTTTGCCCTAATTTTATAAAAATAAGTAACATAAGTTAATAATCCAAAATCGCTATAATTTGTACTATTTTTAGGCAAAACAACATAAGGTTGGCTGCCAAAAGCGTTTTCGGTTCCTGCACTTCTCCAAATTTCATACGCTTCTTCATTTGTGCCGTTATCTTCCCAAAGTAAAACTATTGCTGTTTCGCTAATTTTACTTAAAGATAGATTTGTAGGAGAATCCGGAGGATCGGTATTTTCTTTAACATATAAATTAGAGACTAAATCACTTTGTTTATAAACACTGTTTTTATTATATACAGTAACTGCAAGCGATACTTTTGTATGTAATAAAACCGAATCTATTATGAAATAAAGATCCGGAAATGTTCCGTTATCGCCTATAGTAAAAATTCCGTTTGAAGTACCGTTTACAAATACTTCGAATTTTTGTAATCCGGGACCACCTGAAACATCAGATGCGGTATATGTAATCTTATTTTTACCAACTCTAATGCTATCTCCGCTTTTAGGAGATGTTATAGAAATTTTCGGAGTTCCCGAATTATTACTAACAACATTATCAACACACGAGTAAACCGAAAAAAGAGTTATAATAAAAACACAATAATAAACAAATTTTTTCATATAATTATTTTATAAATTTTCAAAATCGACTAAAAATGAACGGGATTCACCGGCTTTAAGATCATCAACAAATAAAACTAATGTTTGAGAGCTTGAATCAAACTGTGATTTAGGAAGTTTAGTATTAATGATATCGGATGATATCTTAATATCTTTTACTCCTTTGTTTAAGTGTACTTCAACAACATAATTATCCCTTTTATTTGAAACAGGATTAGATACTTCTACGGCAATTCTTCTCTTGCTTCGTCTCTCATATTTAACTTCCACACCGCCTTTCTTAACCCACCAATCACGTAGTTCTTCTAAACTGGTTATCCAAATATTTTTACTTTTCATATACTTGAAAAGATCATTTATCACAGATACATACTCAGGTCGTAGTTGATAATCAGTATGTACTTTTAATACATACAAACCACCTTCAAAAATTACTCTATCAATATCTTCTTCATAAGTATATCTTTGAAATTCTAAGTCAGTTAATCCGTAAGTTTTAATAATTTCGTAATCGTCTCGGGCGGTTTTTGTAATAAGCAATATTGGTTTATCGTCTCTAATAATCACTTTTGGAACTGATCTATCAGTTAGCGAATCGGTGATAATAAACGGAATATTTTGTTTGCTTAATGCTTGTAATGTGTTTTCGTTATAATATCCAAAATAAGGCATGATACCTATTACTTGCGATTTTGCATTTTTTTTGGAGTAACCAGCAGCGTTTTTTATTATACCATACTGTGTTTGTTTATCAAATAATTGGTTAATAGTATCGTTTTCCGATTCCATAAATCCAATATCTACAATGGTTCCGATTGAACCGTAAGAAGATATATTTTTAACAAATTTACTTTCAGCATCAAATTTTGAAGGATCATAGAAAATTGTGGGTCTAATTCCAAAGTCTTTTCTGATTTGTCTTAAATTATAAATATTTTCAGGATTTTCTGAAACAGTAGGAATAAAAATAGCAGCTGCTTCATATGGTTCGGGCCAATCTTTAACATATGCCGTAGGTGCATAGCTCAGCCAATTCAAACTATTTCTAAATAACCTGTCAAAATAAACGTAATCTTCTTGTTTTCCTATAACAGAATTTATTTCAAATCCATACCACACATATCTTCCTTTTCCGTAGGTACCGTAAGCAATA
>DAINPX010000113.1:0-8817 GCA_036743235.1 Melioribacteraceae bacterium | reverse complement strand
CTTTTGCAACGGCAGCAACAAGCGGAGTTTCAATTACTTTTGGTAGAACTGACATTTTTACTGCATCTAAAACATCTCTTCCGGCTAAATCTATTGCCGCAGCTCTTTCAAAAGAAAGATCTAAATTAGCTTTATTTGCACTAATTAATGCATTAATAACATTATTTACGTTACCACCGGCAAGGTAATGAGCTCCAAGTTTTCCTAATTCAATTGGTATTCCGGCTTTAGTTGCTGTAATTTTACTTCTAATTATTATTGTTGGTGGAACTTTTCGCAATCTCATACCAATTAAATCACGAAATATTTTAACTTTTACACCCGAAAAGTAGGCAGTAATAAATAATCCAATCGGAACATAATATGTAAAGAGGAATAAAAATATTACTACTCCAAAAATTACAAATAATGAAATTCCTTGAAAGGCTTCTTCCATGTTTTTCTCCTTATAGTTATATATTTTAATTTAAGCTTTAATTTAGTATATTTATTATTGAAAAAACAAATAACTAACAAATTATCATCTTTAATATACTAAATAAAAATATAATTTCTAAAAGTTTCAATAAATATATGATTTTAGTTAAGTTATGAAACATTTTTTTATTTTTACATGTTAGATATGAAAAATGAGGTTTTAAAATGGATACAAATTTTTCTGATAGACTACAAGAAGTAATAAGATATAGTCGGGAAGAGGCATTAAGATTAGGACATGATTATATCGGAACGGAGCATCTTTTATTAGGCTTAATAAGAGAAGGTGAAGGAGTTGCAATTAACCTATTGCGAAGACTTGGATGTGATCTGCAAAAGTTAAAAAAATCAATAGAAGAAATTGTTAAACATAGTGGTGGAACATTAACAATCGGAAATATTCCTTTAACAAAACAAGCAGAAAAAGTTTTAAGATTAACACAAAATGAGGCAAAATTATATAAATCGAACTTAATTGGTACTGAACATTTATTATTATCTTTATTGCGTGAAGATGATACGGTTGCTACTCAAGTTATTCATCAATTTAATATTAATTATGATATGGTTAAAATGGAGTTGTTAAATAGTATAAACCCCAACAAACCCGATGATAAACCGAATCAACAAAGTCAACCAATCGGTTCGCAAAAAAAAGTTGAAAAAACTAAAACTCCTGTTTTAGATAATTTCGGACGCGATTTAACCAAACTTGCAATTGAAGATAAATTGGATCCGGTAATAGGAAGAGAAAAAGAGATTGAGAGAGTTGCTCAGGTTTTAAGTAGAAGAAAAAAAAATAACCCTGTTCTTATTGGAGAACCAGGAGTTGGAAAAACAGCTATTGCAGAAGGATTGGCTTTAAAAATTGTTCATAGAAAAGTGCCAAGGATTTTGCAAGATAAAAGAGTTGTAACATTAGATTTGGCAGGACTTGTTGCAGGCACAAAATATCGTGGTCAGTTTGAAGAGAGAATGAAAGCTTTAATGAGTGAACTTGAAAAAGCAGATGACGTAATTCTGTTTATTGACGAATTACATACAATTGTTGGAGCAGGAAGTGCTTCGGGTTCATTAGATGCTTCAAATATGTTTAAACCAGCATTGGCAAGAGGAGATATACAGTGTATTGGTGCAACAACTTTAGATGAATACAGAAAATTTATTGAAACAGACGGAGCTTTAGATAGAAGATTTCAGAAAGTTATGGTAGATCCTCCGTCAGTTGATGAAACAATTCAAATTTTAAACAGTATTAAGTTTAAATATGAAGAACACCACCATGTGAAGTATTCAGACCAAGCAATACTTGCTTGCGTTAGATTGAGCGATAGATATATTACAGATAGGCATTTTCCCGATAAAGCGATTGATGTTATGGATGAGGCAGGTAGTAGAGTTCACATGGGCAATTTTTCTGTTAGTGACGAAGTAGTAAAATTAGAAGAAGAACTTGAAAAAGTTAGACAACTTAAAGTTTTAGTTGTTAAACAACAAGACTATGAAGAAGCAGCAAAATTACGTGATAGAGAACGAAATATTCAAGCTGAATTGGAAAATGCTAAGATTGATTGGGAAAACAAAACGAAAGATTTAACATATGATGTTTCTGAAGACGACATTGGTGTTGTGGTTAGCATGATGACGGGAATTCCGGTAACCCGTGTTGTTCAAGCCGAATCTGACAAACTTATGAAAATGGAAGATTTTGTTTCTTCAAGAATAATTGGTCAAGAAGAAGCTGTTAAAAAGTTAACTAAGGCTATTAGAAGAGCAAGAGCCGGCTTAAAAAATCCTCATAGACCTATTGGAAGTTTTATCTTTTTAGGTCCAACAGGTGTTGGTAAAACTGAATTGGCTAAAGTGTTGGCTCGTTATCTTTTTGATTCTGAGGAATCTTTAGTACGAATCGATATGAGTGAATACATGGAAAAATTTTCTGTCTCCAGATTAGTTGGTGCACCTCCGGGATATGTAGGTTATGAAGAAGGGGGTCAATTAACTGAAAAAGTTAGAAGAAAACCATACTCGGTTGTACTTTTGGATGAAATTGAAAAAGCCCATCCCGATGTTTTTAATATATTACTTCAAGTTTTGGATGACGGTATGTTAACCGATAGTTTAGGCAGAAAGGTTGATTTTAAAAACACAATTATTATTATGACCAGTAACGTTGGAACAAAAGAAATTAAAACTACAGGGTCGTTCGGATTTGGGACTGATAATGCATCCGATAAATACGAAAATTTAAAAAACACTGTACAAGATGCTATGAAAAGATTATTTAATCCTGAATTTTTGAATAGGGTTGATGATACAATTGTATTTAGAAATCTGGACAAAAATGATATTAAGAAAATAATTAAAATAGAACTAGACAGTTTGATAAAAAATATTCGTGAAAATAAAATGGATTTGATTTTAGATGCATCAGCTGAAGAGTTTTTAGCAGATAAAGGATTTGATGAAAAATTTGGAGCAAGACCATTAAAACGTGCTATTCAAAAATACGTTGAAGATCCTCTGGCTGAAGAAATATTGTTGGGTTCTTTTAAGGAAGGAGCTAAAATTCAATTAAAATATAAAGAAGGTAGTGACGAATTGTATTTTATGGAATTTAATGAACCCGAACAAATAGAATCTGTTAACCATGATTAGTAAAGAAATTGATGAAATAATTTCTAAATATAATTGGCGGAGAGAAGATAAAACTCTCCGCAAAACTTTTAAATTAAAAGATTTTTCTTCAGCAACTGCATTTATTATTCAAATTGCTTTAATATCCGAAAGTATCGATCATCATCCTGACATATTATTACACAATTATAACAATGTAACAATTATTACAACCACACATTCTGTTAATAATATTAGCCCAAAAGATATTGAATTAATAGATAAAATTGAAAAATTATAGGAATATTAAATGAACGAATATTACGAAATTTTTACAAAAACAGAAGCATTACTTAACGGACATTTTTTATTAACTTCTGGAAGACATAGCAACCAATATTTTCAGTGTGCTAAAGTTTTGCAATATCCTGATAAAACAGAAAAAATATGCGAAGCTATAGCTAAATACTTTAAAAATTATGAAATTGATACAGTGTTTTCTCCGGCTTTAGGTGGAATTATAGTTGGACAAGAGGTTGCTAGACAATTAGGAAAACGTTCAATTTTTGCAGAAAGAGAAGATAACAAACTAACTTTACGCCGAGGGTTTTCTCTAAAAGAAGGAGAAAAAGTTCTAATTTGTGAGGATGTGGTAACAACCGGTGGCTCTGTATTTGAATTAATTGATATTGTAAAAAGTTGTGGTGCAGAATTAGTTGGTGTGGGAATGTTAGTTGATAGAAGTAACGGTAAAGTACTTTTTGGAGTCCCACAAATTAGCTCAATTAAACTTGAGGTTGTTTCTTACACGCCGGAAGACTGTCCATTATGTGCACAAGGAATAGAAGTAGTAAAACCAGGTAGCAGGAAGAAATTTTAATTATTGCGAGAAAACTATGAGAAAATTATTAGTTATTTTTTATATATTATCTACTTTTGTTTTTGCACAAATAAAGTATGATGATTATTTTACTGAGAATACTTTAAGATTTGATTATTATAGAACAGGTAATGATAAAAGTGAGATTATCAGTTTTGATGAGATGTTTGAAGAGGAGAAATGGTATGGTTCAAAAATTAATTTGCTTGATAATTTAGGCTTTGGGAAATATTGTGTTAAAGTAATAGATAAAAAAAGTAAAAATGTTATATTTTCTAAAGGATATGCATCATTATTTGGTGAATGGCAAACTACAGACGAAGCTAAATATTTGAATAGAACCTTTTCAGAATCAGTTTCTTTTCCAATGCCCAAAGATTCATTTATTGTTGAGTTATATTCAAGAGATAAAAAAAATAATTTTTCTAAAATTTTTGAGTATGTAAGCAGCCCAAACAATTATTTTATTAAAAAGAACAATAAATATAACTTTGATAAATTCGCAATTCATGAAAGCGGAAATATAAACGAAAAACTTGATATTTTATTTGTAGCAGAAGGATATACAAAAGACGAAAAAGAACAATTTGTATCAGATTGCAAAAGGTTTTCGGATTATTTATTTACAATTGAACCTTTTAAAGAAATGAAAGATAAAATTAATATCTGGGTATTAGAATCTTTTTCCAAAGATAGCGGAACAGACATTCCTGCAGATAATATTTGGAAAAACACTTTAACAAATTGCACATTTTATACTTTTGATAGTGAAAGATATTTGATGACATATGATTATAAATCTGTCTGCGATGTTGTGGCAAACGCTCCTCACGATCAGATTGTTTTACTAGTAAATACCGAAAAATACGGCGGCGGAGGCATTTATAACTATTATTTAACAGTTGCTGGTAAAAATACTCAATCTAATAAAATTTTTATTCATGAATTTGGACATGCTTTAGCCGGCTTAGGAGATGAATATTATACTAGCGATGTGGCTTATGAGGGATTTTATCCATTAGATGTTGAACCTTGGGAGGCAAATTTAACAACCATGGTTAATTTTGAATCAAAATGGAAAAGTTTAATTGATAAAAACACTCCAATACCAACACCAATTGATGAAAATTATAAAAATACATTAGGTGCATTTGAAGGAGGAGGTTATATATCTAAGGGAGTTTTTAGACCAACTTTTGATAGTATAATGAAAAGCCTCTCTTCCGATTCTTTTAATCTACCGTCCAGAATAGCTATTAAAAAAGTTATCGAAAATTATTCAAAATAAAAAAAGCTGCTAATAAGCAGCTTTTTTTGTTTACATTCTTAATTTATTTTTTAGATTAAAATAAATTTACTTATATTTTTTTCTCAAATAATTTAAAATAATATGAAACAAAAAAGATTATATAGAACAATAGAAACCGTAGCTTCAAAAAAATTTAACAGTAATAATGAATTACTTATTGAAGTTGTAGAACAGTTATTAAAAAATGCCGAAATTAATATAACCGGCGGTAGAGTTTGGAAATTAGATATTGAAAGACAGGGTTATTCTTTAATTTATCAGACAGGCAATGTTCAAAAAATAGAGTTGGATTTTCTTTTGCCTATTTTAGAATATCCCGTGCTTGATTTAATTAGTATTGAGCGAACAATACTTGCCAACGAGACCAATAAAATTCTTCAAAAAAAGGGGATATTTAAATATAGTGCATCTGGTGTAGGTCAAAGACAAAAAATAAACGGTAAAAGTTATTATGAATATTTAATTGCAGTGAATAGCGATAATATTGACGATGAACTTAGATATACCCTTAATATTGTGGCTACCGTATTAACTCAAAAAATTAACGAACGAAGATTATATGATAGTAGAAAGAACTTAATTGAAGATATTGATAAAGCAAAAGAGTTACAAAGAAGTATTTTACCGGATCATGAATTAACATTTCATGGTTACGAACTTTTTGGAGTTACGATACCTGCCCAAACTTTAGGTGGTGATTTTTTTGATTATTTACGGATTGGTGATGATGAATCACGTTTAGGAATTGCAGTAGGTGATGCAGCATCTAAAGGATTAAGCGCTGCTGCAGAAGCAATGTATATATCCGGAGCTTTACGGATGGCTTGTACTTTTCAAATAAAAATTTCACCTCTTTTTAATAGAATGAACGAATTAATAAATAAAATATTTAGTGACGACCGATTTACTTCTTTATTTTATGCAGAAATATCAAACGATAAAAAGGGTTTATGTTTATATGCCAACGGCGGTCATAATCCTCCGATGCTAATAAGAGCTAAAAATAAAGAAATAATTTATTTAGATCCAACTGGTCCATTATTAGGTCCTGCACCTCATTCAAAATACGATACCGATAGTATAAACTTTAATAAAGGTGATTTATTGGTAATATATACTGATGGGATTGTGGAATCGGCAAATGAAAAGTTTGAATTATATGAAGAAAAACGTTTAGAAAATGTACTTAAAAAAAATATTAATTTATCTCCAAGAGAACTTTGTTATAGTATATTAGATGACGTAAATACATTTTCAACAAGCAACAGTCAATATCAAGACGATAAAACTATTGTTGTTATTAAAAGAAAGGATTAATATGGAGTTAGCAAAATTAATATATAAAGCAGGTGTAGTTGGTGCAGGTGGTGCAGGTTTTCCAACTCATGTTAAAGCAAATTCCAAAGTTGATTATATTTTGGCTAATGGTGCCGAATGTGAGCCGTTAATTCACAAAGATTATGAATTAATGGTAAATTTTTCTAATGAAATTGTAGCAGGAATGGAATTGATGCTTGAGAACACAAACGCAAAACTTGGTTACTTTGGAATAAAAGAAAAAAACAGTAATGCGGTTGCAAACATTTCCAAACATTTAAACAGTAATATAAAAATGTGCCTTTTGGGAGATTATTATCCTGCTGGAGATGAATATGAACTTGTTTATGAAGCAACAGGTAGATTGATCCCTCCACACGGAATTCCCTTGGATGTGGGGTGTGTGGTAAATAATGTAGAGACTTATTTAAATATTTATAAAGCAAATAAAAATATACCACTTACAGATAAATTTGTTAGTGTAACAGGATTGGTTAAAAATCCATGTTCAGTTTTTGTCCCTATCGGTACATCATTTAAAGAATTGATTAAAATTGCAGGCGGAGAGACTTCAAGAGATTTTGCTATATACGTTAGCGGAATACTAATGGGGCGATTGACTTATGATTTAGATGAACCGGTAACAAAAACTACTGCAGGTATTATTTTACTTCCTATTAACCAT
The DNA here is from genome assembly GCA_036743235.1 of Melioribacteraceae bacterium. Classification (GTDB taxonomy): domain Bacteria; phylum Bacteroidota; class Ignavibacteria; order Ignavibacteriales; family Melioribacteraceae; genus JAEXOD01. The sequence continues at coordinate 1,533 of DAINPX010000113.1, read as the reverse complement.
TATCTAATAAATAGGATGAACAAACCTAAAGAAAGCATGAATAGAATCGGAAAATCGGCATGTGACCAATGTAGCTATTGTACCGAATTTTGCCCAAGATATTTATTGGGATATGACGTTCAACCACATAAAGTAATGCGAAGTTTGGTTTTTACAACTTCCGGAAAAGAACTATGGAATCAATATGCCGATTTATGTTGTGCATGCGGTTTATGTTCATTATATTCTTGTCCTGAAGATTTATACCCTCGTGAGGCTTGTATTCAGAGTAAAGAGGAAATGAAACAGCAAAATATGAAGTATAATCAAACTAAACCGGTTAAAATTCATCCGATTAAAGAAGGAAGGCGTGTACCAATTAAGCAATTATTAAAACGTTTGGATTTGGAAAAATTTGAAAGAAAAACTCCTTTTGTTGATTTAACGATTGATATTAACGAGGTAAAAATATTAACAAAACAACATGTCGGTGCTCCGTCAATTGTTATGGTAAAAGCAGGCGATAAGGTTATAAAAGGAGATTTAATTATTAAAAACGAAGAGGGCAAATTGGGTGCTAATATTCATGCATCGATTAACGGGAAAATTAAAGAAGTAGCAAATAATTATGTAATTATTAGTAAGGATTAATATCAAATGAATTCGATTGGATTAATAGAACTTTCAAGTATTGCCTCTGGAATGTTAGCAGCGGATATAATGTTAAAAACATCACAGGTTGAATTAATTTTATCCCGATCTATTTGTTCAGGCAAATATATTGTTTTGATTGGCGGAGATGTTGCAGCAGTGCAAACAAGTATTGATGCTGCAGTAACAAATCTTGATTTTTCGGTTATAGATACTTTTGTAATTCCGAATGTTCATCCTGATATTTTTCCGGCAATTTCAGGTCATACTAAGGTTGATAGGCTTGAATCTCTCGGAATTTTAGAAGCATATTCTGTTGCTTCTTTAATTGAAGGAGCCGATGCCGCCGTTAAATCAAGTAATGTACAATTAATAGAAATTAGACTTGCTATGGCTTTAGGCGGTAAAGCATTTTGTACTTTAACAGGAGAGGTTGCTGCAGTTACAAGTGCTGTAGAATCCGGAGCTTTTGTTATAGGGAAGAGAGGACTATTAGTTAATAAAGTTGTTATTGCATCTCCAAGACCTGAACTTTTAAGCGAAATGATATAAAAATATTAAAGCGATTTATTAATTAAATCGCTTTTAATTCTTTATTTAACAAGTCGTAAACCGTGCTTATTAAAGTATCATAACTATGACCTTCGGGATTGACAGGCTGCAAAAATTTAACCTTTATTGTTTTAAAAGGTTTTGGAAATAAAGAGCCTGATGGCAATGCTTCGTAGGCACCTTTAATTAATACGGGTACTACAGGTACATTTAGCTCTCTAGCAAGTATTGCAAAAGCTCTCTTAAAAGTTCCTAGTTCTCCGTCTTTTGAACGTGTACCTTCAGGAAATATCATTATTTTTTTACCTTGTTTAAGTACTTCGGCTAGTTTTTGTAACGAGGTCATTAAAT
>DAINPX010000112.1:0-8847 GCA_036743235.1 Melioribacteraceae bacterium | reverse complement strand
TAACTATACAATTTTGCAACTGCATAAGGTGAACGCGGGTAAAAGGGAGTTGTTTCGCTTTGCGGTGTTTCTTGCACTTTACCGTATAATTCACTAGTGGAAGCTTGATAAAACTTTGTATGTTTAGCTATCCCAACTTCCCTAATTGCGTCCAAAAATCTTAGCGTACCTAAGGCATCAACTTGTGCAGTATAATCAGGTAATTCAAATGATACTTTTACATGGCTTTGAGCAGCCAAATTGTATATTTCATCCGGTTGTACCGATTCCAATAATCTATTTAAATTACTTGTATCAACAACATCACCGTAATGTAAAAAGAATCTATCTTTAAGTGACCTATCATTATACAGGTGGTCAATACGACCAGTATTAAACGAACTGCTGCGGCGTATAATTCCATGCACTTCGTATCCCTTCTCCAATAAAATTTCGGAAAGGTAACTACCGTCTTGTCCTGTAATACCTGTAATAAGTGCTTTTTTCATATTTTATTAATTAGCAACTAGCGACTAGCTACTAAGGTAAAGAGATTTAAATATTTTATCTTCAAAATTGTAACCTACATTTTAATAAAAGATCCTTAAACATAAATATTTAGCATTACCTTTGCTTAAAATAATATTTTTAATAATTTTTATTAAGTTGCTATACATAATGCAGTTTGTTTGAAGGTTTGCCTCGTTAGGTTTATTGTTAATGCCTTTTATACAGCTCCGCCACATAAGTCACATTGCTTATTGGCAATAGGATAACTAACCCCGTAAAACTATTTTTAAGACATATTACAATATTATATTTGCTAGAAACGTAAAATTAATAAAAATAAAAATAACATGCAAAAAAAAGTTGTAATAATGTATAAAATTTGAGTTTTTCTAAACTTTCGAAAGTTCTTTTGCCCTATTAGCTGCCATGCTAATTGCCTTAACAATTACTTCATCCGTTGCATGGGAATTAAATACCTTTAACGCCGCTTCGGTAGTTCCCCCTTTTGAGGCAACTTTTGAAATAAGTTCTTTCAAGTCTAAATTTGTATTATTAAAAACATGATATGCTCCAAGCATGGTTTCTTTAACCAACAATTCGGTTAAACCTTCATCAAGCCCTAATTTTATACCTGCCTCAATCATACTATTTAAAAAATAGTAAAAATAAGCAGGACCCGAACCGCTAACGGCAGTAACGGCATCAATTAAATTTTCATCATCAAGCAACACAACTCTTCCTGTAGTGCTAAGTAAATTTTCTACCGTAGATACTTGATGCACACTAACCGAACTATGCGGCACATAACATGTTATACCAAGCCCAAACTGAGCCGGCATATTTGGCATTGCTCGCACAATTAATTTATGGTTTAATTCAAAACTAAGTCTTTCTAATTTTATACCCGCAAGTATCGAAATTACCAAAGTATCGGGTTTTATCTTACCTGTCAAGCGTTTTGCAACAGTTGATAAATCTTGTGGTTTAACACTTAAAATTATTACATGTGAACTCAAAACATCACCGTTTATAATATCGGTTACATTATTAAATCCGTATGATTTAATTCTTTCAACCCCGGTTTTATCTCTTGCAACCAATGTTAATTTTCCCGCAACAACCTTATTATACGCAACAAAAGACTTAGCATAAGTAAGCCCCATGTTACCACAACCAATAATAGAAACTTTCAAATCATTCTTCCCTTAAATTCAAAATAAATACAGCTCCGCCACATAAGTTACACCAATTCTTAAATGCGACATAGTGTCTTGTTATGTAATTATCAACAGCAATTGCAAATTTAAATAATATAAATTAAAATTTCAATAAATTCTATAGTTAAAATATCGTTAAATGATACTTATCACATTCAGTATTTTTTTCTTGTTTTTGTTAATATTTTTTACTAATCGGTAAAACTATTACTTTAGTTTTACCGATTACAGTAAATTAGCCAATAAATTCCTTAATTGAATCTACAACATATTTAATTTGCTCTTCGCTCAACTCGGGATATATGGGTAATGCTAAAGAATGTGCTGCTGCAAAATCGGCATTGTTAAAATTTATAGTTTTATAAAATGGATTATCCATTAAATAATTAAAACATTCTTGTTTGTGGAAAGGCACAGGGTAATAAATTTCACTTCCTATTCCGCTATCTTTTAAGTGTTTTATTAATTCGTCGCGTTTATCAACACGTATTACATATTGGTTATATATGTGATAATTTTTTAATGTTTCATTTTTATAAACCGGTGCAGGTAACAATACTTTGTTTTTGTCATCCAAATTTAATTTACCTTCGCATTCTGCCAAACCTGCTTCAATAAATAATTTTGTATAAAGATTTGCATTAGTTCTGCGTTTTTCACTCCAACTATCCAAATGCGGTAATTTAACGCTTAAAACCGCCGCTTGTATGGCATCAAGTCTAAAATTACCGCCAATTATTTTATGGAAGTATTTAGGTTTACCGCCGTGCACACGTAAAATTTTAAGTCTCTCTGCAAGTTGTTCATCCATTGTAGTAACAATACCGCCGTCACCAAATCCGCCTAAGTTTTTACTTGGAAAGAATGAAAAACAACCTATATCTCCAATAGTACCAACATATCTACCGTCTTTATACTGTACACCTATTGCTTGTGCACCGTCTTCAATTACTTTTAGATTATGTTTTTTTGCTATTGCCATTATTTCATCCATTTCGGCACTTTGACCGTATAAATGAACAGGGACAATTGCTTTCGTTTTTTCGGTAATTGCAAGTTCAATTTGTTTGGGGTCAATATTAAATGTAACAGGATCGCTATCAACAAAAACCGGTATTGCATTTAATCTTGCAATTACCCCTGCAGTAGCAAAAAATGAGTAAGTAGGAACGATTACTTCATCACCCGGTTTTATATCTATTGCCATTAATGCTATAAGTAATGCATCTGTTCCCGAAGATACTCCTATTGCTTTTTTTGCACCGGTATAGCTGCAAATATCTGCTTCCAGTTTATCTACGTCCGGTCCTAAAATAAAATATTGCGATTCCGCAACTCTAATTAAGGTTTCATCAATTTCTTTTTTAATTGATCTGTACTGCGCTTTTAAATCTAATAATGGAACGTTCATATTAATTCTCAATTTTGAGTTTTGAATTTTGAATTATTTACTTTATCGTCAATCTTCAATAATAAATTAACAATAATTTACTATTTTGTTTCTAAATTTTCCTGGGAAGTTTTAACAATTGAAGTTAGTATTTTATTTATTTCCGATATATCGGTTAAGTATTTTAAGTAATTGCATGCCACTAATTGCGACTTTTCAAGAAGCAACAACCAATATTCGGTTTCTCTTGCTTCTTTAGAAGCAATAATCATTTTATTTATAAAGTCTTTTTTTGAAGCAGCTGCTGTCCCTTCATTTACATTTGCACCTATTGAAGTTGCTGCACGAAATAATTGTTTTGATATTATGAATTCCCCTTTTGAATTTAATATTTTATAAAGTTCGATAATCTCAATTGCAAAATCGAAACTTTTTTGAAGAATTATATTGTTTTTTTGATTCATCTTACATACACAATTAGAATTGACAATTCAAAACTAAGAATTCAAAATTCAAAATTATATTTCTGTTACTTTCCCGTTTTCAAATTTATATTTCTTGTTTGATTTTTCGCAAAATGCAATGCCGTTTTCATCAAATTTCAATTTTTTACCGGCTTCGCTTACCCAACCGACTATTCTTGCGGGGTTACCTACTACTAATGCAAAATCAGGAACGTCTTTTGTTACTACCGAACCGGCTCCCACAAATGCAGCTTTACCTATTGTATGACCACATACTATAGTTGAGTTTGCACCTAACGATGCTCCTTCTTTTACTAATGTTTTTATGTAAAACTCCTTGCCAACCTGAGGATATTTACATCTTGGGTCTAATATATTTGTAAATACCATAGATGGACCGCAAAATACGTAATCTTCCAAAGTAACACCTTCGTAAACAGATACGTTGTTTTGAATTTTGACATAATCCCCAATAACTACATCATTTGCAACATTTACATTTTGACCCAAAACGCATTTTTTACCAATTTTAGAACCTTTTTGTACGTGGGAAAAATGCCATATTTTTGTGCCTTCTCCAACTTCTACTCCGTCATCTACAACGGCATATTCATTAACGTAATAATTTTTTTCACTCATATTAATACTCAAATTTGTTTTAAACTTTTAGTTGCAGCTTCTAATATTTTTTGTACCGATATTGCATGTTCTCCGTTTGTGCGGGGTTTTTGATCATTTAGTATTGAATTATAAAAATGAATTTGCTCCTCTGCCAAAGGCATTACATTTTGCAACTCTATTGCTTCATAATCTTGATCAAATTTTTCTATTCCGTTTTCGGTAATTAAAAATCCTTTATTATAAAATTTCAGCTTTTCTGTTTTAATAGTATCATCAAAAACAAACATCCCTTTTTCGCCAATTACAACCAATCGTTGCTCCTTAAATGGATGTAACCAACTAACAAAAATATGAGCAGATACATTATCAGGATATTTAAGATAAGTTATTGTAGTATCTTCAATATTACTTTGTAAAAAGATATCGCCATGTGCAACTACTGAAATAGGATCTTTTTCCACTAAAAATTGAATAATAGAAATATCGTGAGGTGCAAAACTCCATAATATATTTTCTTCGCTTCTAATAGCTCCTAAGTTTAGTCTGTTGCTATAAATATACTGCAATTTTCCTAATTTACCCGATAAAATGGCTTCTTTAATGTATAAAATAGCCGGATGATATAATAAAACATGCCCCACCATTAATTTAACATTATTCTCAACGGCTAAATCATTAAGCTCAATTGCTTCATTTAAATGTAATGTTATCGGTTTTTCAACCAACACATGCTTTTTTTGTTTTAGTAATTCTTTAGATATTGAGAAATGAGTTTCGGCAGGACTTGCTACAATAACAGTATTAATTTCCGAGTTTTGTAAAATTTCATCAAAATTAGTTGTAAAGTTAATATCTTCCGAAATTGTTTTTATTTTCTCTTTAATTATAATATTTCCGTCACATACAAAAATATTTTTACTTTCTACTAAACTGTTAGCTGTTTTAACATGATTTATACCCCATCTGCCGGCACCAATTATTGCAACTTTAAGCGATTTAATTTTCATTATTTTTATGCTTTATATATGTTATTAGCTTTAATTCCGTGTTTTTCAAATGCATTACGAGTATCAATTATCAAGCACGCATGTTGCCCTATAAATTTATAGTCAAAATTATCATGATCGGTACTTAATAATACTACATCATATTTTTCAATATTTTCTTTGTTTAATTCAACAGAAACCATATCAAATTTATATTTACGTGTTTTAGGTAATACGGGGATATAAGTATCGCTGTAATCAACTTCTGCACCTTTTTCTCGTAATATCTCTATTAGTTTTAAGGAAGGAGATTCCCGCATATCATCTACGTTCTTTTTATAAGCAGCACCTAAAATTAATACTTTTGAACCATTAAGAGTTTTTCTGCTTTTATTTAAGAATTCCATTGTGCGTTCAACAACATAGTAGGGCTGATATGTATTAATTTCACCGGCAAGTTCAATAAATTTTGTATTTATTTCATACTCTCTGGCTTTCCATGTTAAATAAAATGGATCGATAGGAATACAGTGACCCCCTAAACCCGGTCCCGGATAAAACGCATTGAATCCAAACGGTTTTGTTTTTGCCGCTTCAATTACCTCCCAAACATCTATTCCCATTCTGTCAAAAACCATCTTTAATTCATTAACTAATGCTATATTTATTGAACGATATATGTTTTCCAACAATTTTGTTGCTTCGGCAGCACGTGTTGATGATACCGGAACTGTTTTTATTATTACTGCACTATATAATGCATTTGCAATTTCACTGCAATTAGCTGTTACACCTCCAACAACCTTTGGTATAGTTGCAGTAGTAAAATCCGGATTATTGGGATCTTCTCTTTCGGGTGAAAATGCTAAATAAAAATCTTTACCAACAACAAACTTTCGGGGATTTTCAAGTTGTTGAATAAATTCAACTTCTTCAAATAACGGTAAAAGTATTTCATCCGTAGTACCCGGATAGGTAGATGATTCTAACGCAACAATTTGTCCTTTTCTTAAATACTTTGCAATAACTTTTCCGCTATTTTCAATATAACTTATATCAGGTTCTCTATGTTCATCTAAAGGAGTAGGGACACAAATAATTATTGCATCAACTTCTATTAATCGACTAAAGTCGCTTGTTGCTTCAAACTTTTTGTTAAAAACTGCATTTTTAATTCTTTCGGCTTTAATGTGCTTTATATAACTATTTCCGTTATTTAATATCGGTATTTTGGTTTCATCTATATCAAAGCCCAATACAAAGTAATCTTTTTCAGAAAACTCCAACCCTAAAGGTAATCCGACATAACCAAGTCCCACTATTCCTATTTTAGCACTCTTATTTTCAATTTTTTTTAATAAATCCATAAACCTTCTCTTATTATTTTTCTGAAGTAAATCGTAATATTACAGATTCTTCGCGGAGTGTTTTATTTGCATTTTCTTTAAAATATCCCGTTAAACCACCGTCAAATTCATTGCTTTCATCTATAACGGCTTCATTTCTATATCTATCTAAAAATGTAGAAAAACTTTTTTGTCCCTTCTTTTCAATTTGCTCACTTTTAATCCCCAAAGCTTGCTTTAACAATTGCTTTTTAATTTCTTTAATATCATTGGTTTCTTGAGATGTATTAACTACCGGTTTTTTAATTGTAAAATCAATAGATTTTTGTTGAACTTCTTCTTTAATATTAATTCCGGAAAATCGTAAATCGATTTCTTTATTAATTCTATCTCTTTCACCAACCGATAAATCTTTTCCATCGTTAATATAATTCTCGTCAAAAATAAACAATGCATCGGCAAATACTTTATCATTCTGATTTTGAGCCTCTTTTGCACGCATATCCCACGAAAATATTTCGGTATAATCTGAATTTAAAAATTTGCCTGTTAAAGATGTAAACCCAACTTGTTGAATCTTAAAACGAAACCCTTTATCTGATAAATTAATATTTAGATTTACTAAATCTTTAATTGCATAAACAGGATCAAAATATATTAGCTCCATGCCGTTTTGGGTTTTGATAAAATATCCAAACTTAGTTTTAAAGACATCAAGACTGCTGATATTGGTCAGCAGTCTATATACAATTATATTTTTGGGAATGGGTTCACTAATAAAATCACATACTTCTTCAAAATTAATTTTATAAGGTCTTTTAATTTTATCTTTCTTAAAAACTATCCTAAAGTTTTCATTTAAGTCAAACACATTATTAGAAAAAATCAGAACATCATTTCGCTTAACATCAACTGTCTCTAACAACATACATTACCCTATACTATACCCATTTAATTAGACCTAATTCAAAAGGATTTATTAAAATTGGATGTTTAGGCAATATCCTAATTGTAAAGCCAAAATTACCGGTTGTTGCACAAGGAATTTCTCCTTTATAATCATATGTATTATCACCGTTGTTCTGTCCTTTACAATTCATATTAACATAGGCATTTGCGTAAGGCTTATTTTGATCATCAACTTTACCATAATAAATTTGAACTTCAACATCCTTAGGTAATAAATCACCTAAATTAACTTTAGCAGTAATTGAATATTTATTACCAACTTCAATTTCTTTGTTTAATGTTTCTTTTTTAATATCAAATATTCTAAGTCTGTTCCAATTTTCATTTACTTTATGTTTCCATATTGTAAATTCTTTGGCATTTTTCATATCATCTGCCATTAAATATTTCCACTTTTCATTAGCTTTAAAATAAAATTTATGAGCATATTCGCTAACCATTCGAGTTGTATTAAAAACCGGTCCCAAATTTTTCATGGATGCTTTCATCATCGCAATCCATTTACGCGGAAGTTTATCTTCGGTACGGTTATAAAAAGTAGGAATAATTTCTTTTTCTAACGTCTCATATATCAATCGACTTTCTAATTCGTCTTGATACTCAAGATTATCATACTCTTCGCCACTGCCTATTTTCCATCCCCAGTCAGGATTATATCCTTCATCCCACCAACCATCTAATACGCTAAAGTTTAATCCACCGTTGGCAATACACTTCATGCCGCTGGTTCCGCTTGCTTCTAAAGGTCTTCGGGGGTTGTTTAACCAAATGTCGCAACCTTCAACCATGTAGCGAGCAATATTCATATCGTAATTTTCCAAGAACACTATTTTCTTTCTTAGATGTTCTTCTTTTGCAACCGCTACTAAATCTTGTATTAACTTTTTACCTTCTTCGTCTTTTGGATGAGCCTTTCCTGCAATAATTATTTGAACGGGAAAATCTTTATTACATAAAATATCTGCCAATCTATCTAAATCGCGAGTAATTAACTTACCGCGTTTATATGTGGCAAATCTTCTTGCAAAACCGATTGTTAATGCACTTGCATTTAATACTTCTTTGGCTGCTTCAACATCCCCTTTTGAGCCACCTCTGGAAGTTATCTGTTGGCGTAGTCTTGCACGGGCAAACGCAACTAATCTTTCTCTTCTGCGTTCATGAGTTCGCCATAATTCTTCATCAGGAATTTCATCCACTCTTTCCCAATCTTCGGGATCGGTAGGATTTTGTAAGAATTTATCTCCAATATATCTATACAATAATTCATGCATATCATTAGATAAATGTGTTCTTATATGAATTCCGTTAGTAACATAGTCAATCGGAATTTCATCAAACGGAATATCTTTAAATCCCGCTACC